>NC_009426.1 GCF_000013325.1 Novosphingobium aromaticivorans DSM 12444 | reverse complement strand
CCGATCGGCCATCGCGATGGCCCAACCTGGTTCACGAAGGAGTGGCGAACAGTGCGACACAGCATTCAAGTAGATGGCTTCCACCATTCCGGTAATCCGATCCCGGCCGCAAGTCGGGTCGGCAGCCTCGTCGCCACCGGAGGCGTTTATGGGCTGGATCCCGAAACAGGGATCGTCGCGGAGACCGCGGAGGACCAGGTACGGCTTACATTCTGGCAATTGGGCCGCATTCTGGAAAAGGCGGGCGGCAGCTTCGACGATGTCGCGAAGATGACCTTCTATGTTGCCTCGGCCGATCTCAAGCCCCTGATCAACAAGTACTGGCTGATGGAATTCACGGACGAGCAATCAAGGCCAGCCAGACACACACTGATGTACAATTCATTGCCTGGAGATATCGTGATCCAGTGCGATGCACTGGCGTTTGTTTCCAGCCATGAGTGAAGACGATGCACCAACCGACGATCAGTCGATTGCGGATCGCCTCGGTTCGTTCGACACTTGCACGATATCCGATGCACTCGATACTCTTGGGCTAACGGGCGCCGTAATCGGTCTGGCTCCGCTCACCATCCCTGGTCGTCGGATTGCCGGAGAGGCCGTAACCGTCAAGCTCGGGCCGCCGCTTGCCGGATTGCCCAAACGCCACCTGTGCGCGGCCGCCGTGATGTCGGCCCGCAATGGCGAAGTCATCGTGATAGAACACCGTGGCCGGGCCGATGTTTCCGGATGGGGCGGACTGCTCAGCAGAGGCGCGATCAAGTACGGCCTGGCCGGGGTGATAATCGATGGTGCCTGCCGCGACGTCGACGAGAGCAGGGAACTGGGGCTGCCCATTTTCGGGCGCAATGCGGTTCCGGTAACTGCACGAGGCCGGATTGCGGAGCACGCCTGGGATTGCCCGGTCACGATCGGGACCGTGGTCGTCAAACCGGGTGACTGGGTTGTCGCGGATGGCAGCGGAGTGGTTTTCGTCGATCCGAACCGTCTGAATGACGTCCTGCGGGAAGCTGAGAGGATCAGCGCACGCGAAGCGGCGATGGCGCTGGCGATCGAAGCGGGTTCGCCACTCGATCAAGTCCTTGGGGCTAATTACGAAGACTTGCTGAACGGTGCGGAGAGCAATCATGGATGAAGCGAAGGTTGTGGAACGTCTGAACACCGTCGGGGTCACGGCGCTCTCCGACGCGCTGGACAGGCTGGAAATTGCAGGCCAGTTGATCGGCCTTGCTCCGGTTGCTCGCGGCATGAAATTTTCCGGACGGGCTTTTACGATCCGGATGTTGCCGGTCGGCCTTACCGGTGGGAGCGTCGGCGACTATATCGACGAAGTGCCACCTGGCGCGGTGGTCGCCATCGACAATGGCGGCATCTTGAACCAGACCGTCTGGGGCGACATTCTGACCTATGTGGCTCATACCAAAGGTATTGCGGCGACCGTGATCGACGGCGCATGCCGCGACAGCGACCGCTGCGTCGCGCTTAACTATCCCGTTTTCTCGCGCTGCGTGACAATGCGCACCGCCAAGGATCGCGCCACCGCGGTTGCCAACAACGATCCAATCCAGCTGGCAGGAGTGCGTGTCGAACCCGGTGACTGGCTGGTAGGAGATTCAGATGGCGTGGTTGCCATCCCTGCCCCCCATCTAGAGGAGGTTCTTGCAATCGCAGAGCAAATAGAGGTCGCCGAGAAAGCAATATTGGCTGCCGTGGATAGCGGAAAGCGCCTGGAAGAGGCACGTAAGGCATTTGGCTATCATAGTTTGCAAACCGGTATGGGTAGGACCTGCGCATGAACCGTTCTCGAAAACGGCATCTGGCCTATGGAATGCGATAAGGCACCCATTAGCGCGAATGACACCAGGTTATAGGCAACGGGGGCGCTTCCAGATCATCAATTGACAAGAATGCAGCGATTAGGTTGAATCCACGTGCGCATTCCCAACTAGACTGCACGCCACCCGGAAAGGCGTGTCGTGATTTTGACTTACGCAAAAATAGTCGCAGTCGCTGCGATGGTCTTCGTTGCCCCTGCGAAGGCAAGGGAAGTGGATTTGTCTCGCTTCGCTCCTTCTGCCATTGCGGCCAGTGGCGGAGATGGTCCTGTCGAGGTTGCGCTACGCGCTCATTTGCAAGGTATCAGCCAACCTGTCTATATAATTGATAAAATTGGCAAAGGAGCCAGCGCAAGCCAGAACCCGCTGTCTTGTCCTGGGAATGGTTACCTCCAGACATGGTGGTTGCCGGCCGAGGTGGAGAAACGCCGAGCAACGTACTTTGAAGCGATGTCGCAAATCGCCTGCGAGAATGGCCTGCCCGCCAGCTTGCTGGATGCAGTTGTTGCCCAAGAGTCAGGATACAAGGCTTGGGCAATCAGCAGGGCCGGCGCAATGGGAATGATGCAGGTTATGCCCGGAACCGCCAGGCATCTGGAGCTATGGAACCCTTGGGACGCCTTGGCGAACATGCGCGCGGGCGCGCGATATCTTCGCCAGCAACTTGATCGTTTTGAACGCGTCGATCTCGCCCTGGCCGCCTACAATGCCGGACCAGAGCGCCGCTCCCTCACGCTGGGCTATATCCCAGCGATCCCCGAAACCCGCAATTACGTGCGAACCATCACAACCAACTGGCTCCGCCTTACCCAGCTCAATCGTCCAGATTCCAGCTCTCTTGCGCGAGCGACAGCAGCCAGCACAGCCGTCTGGGCATCAGGCTACCGCGAGGTTTCATTGGTCACCTACGACGGGACGAATTCCGCAAACCCGATATAGTGCGCATAGAGGATCGCAATGGCCAGAATGCACGGAAATCCGCAGAGGTAGCTGAGCTGAAAATGCAGCCATACCTTCGGGAACCACAGCCACCACCGCAGCCCCGAACCGGACGGCGGCGCGATCGTGCCCGCGCGGATATCGAAGATCGTTTTCAGCAGAGCGCAGCCTGAGCAAATCCCGGCCAAGAGGCCGACGGCCGCATAGAGCTGGGTCCACGCGGCGATGGTGTCGGGCCGCATGGAGGGCCGATCAAGCCTGTAGCGTCTGGTTGTTCTGCATGACCCGCTCCTGATGCGAGAGCAGCAGATCGTAGGCTCGCCGCGCCGCTTCGTGGATCACGGCCGGGCGCAGATCGACCTCGATCGAGCCGCGCCGACAGGTCAGGACCTCGAGATAGAAGCTCTTGAGGCTCTCGGTCGCCAGAAAGACCGATTGCTCGATGTAGGCCCGCGGATCGTGAAGCAGTGCCACGCAGAATTTCGCGCGAACATGATCCATCCCAAGCTCGCTGAAGATGCGATCTCGCAAGTCGTCGGAGAGCGGGTTGGTTTGCTTGAGGATCTTGTGCAGCTTCGGCCGCGAAATCTGCATCCGGTCAGCAAGGTGAGCCGGCAGAATGCCTTGTCGTACCAGCTCGTCGTTTATGAGTTGCTTGTACTGTTCCTGCTCGCCCTCGCGCGGTCCAGGACTGGCAAAAGCGAAGACGGGTTCACTGCCCGGTGGACTGCTCGGCTTGAAGACCGTCTCGGGCGTCAAGTTCCTGTGAGGCATTATCCATCCCTCCCAAGGCAAAAGGTCTATGGGATGGCATAACCTGTCAAGAGTCTTAAGAAGCGCGCAACTTGCCGCGTGGAAAATACCTAGAGCAGATTGTATTTTACCGCGAGGTATACCGCGAACGGCACGAGGATCTTGTCCAATCCCGGCTTTTCGCTGATTTCCTTCACCTTGGCGCGGACCGCATCGTAATCTCCGGACCACTCCGGGCCGACCTCGAGAAAGATCCGGATGTCCCCGCCGATCGCGTAATCCGCGAGGAAATCTTCGAGTTCCTGCTTCGATATCCCGTGGGATTTGAGGCGCAAGCAGGCGGCTTGGACAGTCATCCGCATCGTCTGAAACCGGCGGGATTCCTTGGAATAGGCCGCCATCGCATCGACCAGCAGGTCGAAGCACTGCTCGCTTACGAAGATGCGGACGTTGCGCGTTCCTGCGGCCATGGGTGGATATTCCGGTGCATGTGTCGGCAGGCACAATGGCTCCAAATTGTAAATTTGGCGAATCCGGGCCGGTGGAAGTGATTCGGGAAGGCCAATTCCTTGTTCGGCAATCACAATTCCCGATGCAGCAAACCGGATTGCGGAAAACGGAAACTTCAGTTCCCGATCCGGCAATTCCCATTCCCAAATTCGGAAACATAAGGTGCCTCCAAGTCCGCCTTGAGGAAATCATCCGATTCGTTTCCGGGCCGTAACGGACCTTTAATTGCTCCAGGCAGCGCCCCTCTGTTCATTCTGAAGGCCGTGACAATCACGGCGTTTGGAAAGGACATGGCAACATGAAACTCACGATGAAAGGGAAGGGGGCAAGCCTCCTCCAGGGGGCCGCAGTGGTCGCGGTCGCTGGCCTCTTCGGCAGCGAAGTGGCGATGGCGGGCGCCGACACCACGTTCAACACCGCGCTCACCAGCTTCACCGGCTTCCTTGAAGGTTCGGGCGGCAAGATCATCACCGTGCTGAGCCTCGCCGGCGGCATCGTCGGTCTCGCCTCGGGCCGGTTCAGCCTCGGCCAGGTCGCCATTCCCGTGGGGGTCGGCGTCGGAGCCGGCACGGGCGTGCCCATCGTCACCGCCGCGGTCACCGCGACGATCTGATCCAACCAGTCGTCCGCGCATGGCCGCAGGGCTTTGCGTGGGCGGACAAGAGGGTGGTGTCGTTCATGAATCGCTACACGGTTCCCGCGCATCTCGATGATCCGGAGCTGATCGGGTTTTGGACACTCGATGAGTTTCTCGCGATGATCGTTCCCTTCGCCTGGGGCATCCTGTCTCAACATATTTTCATCGGTCTATGTTCAAGCGTGCTGGCCTGGTGGGGATTGCGCAAGTTGAAGGCGGGACGAGCCGTCTCGTGGATCATTCATTCGGCCTACTGGTACCTGCCGGGTGCCTTTATGGGGCTGAGAGCGACGCCGCCCTCCCATCTTCGCCTGATGGCGGGCTGAGGACGGCACCGACATGGACCTCTCGATTTCTCACGGCCAGGCGCAGCGGCTCTTAAAGCAGCGCAACCTCCTCGCGATCACCGCGACCGGGCTGTTTGCCCTGAGCGTGGTGTTGACGTTCACCGCCGCGCACCGCGACCGCGAAGTGGTGCTGCAGCCGGTGCTGGCGAAGCCGCTGACGCTGTCCTCGAGCCACATCGACAAGGATTACCTTGAGCTCGTCACGCGCGATGCCGCGCTGCTGACACTCAACCGCTCGCCGTCCAACCTGCAGTACTGGATGGATTCGATCCTGGCGATCACCGATCCCAGAACCCACGGCCGGATGAAGGCCGAACTGATGAAGATCTTCAACGAGCAGAACGGCTCGAATGTCTCGCAGTTCTTCACGATCGAGAACCTCTCTGTCGATCCCGAGGCACTGACCAGCGAGGTCAACGGCGTGCTGCACACGGTGGTCGGCTCCAAGGAGGTGACCTCCGAAGCCCGGACCTTCCGCTACGTGTGGAGCTACTCGGGCGTCAGCCTCAAGCTCGCCGGGTTCGGGCGCGTGACCAAGGATCCGTCGGGCAAGGTCATCGACGCCAAGGGCGCGGGCAGCGCGCAATCAGACAATAGCGACGGGGGAGAGGCGTGATGGCCGAACTGGGTTGGGGCGCGATCGGGGTGGGCAGCGTGCTCGCCGGACGGCCCTATGCAATCAATGGCCGCCCGGTTGGCGCCGCGCTCATCTGCTTCGGTGCGCTGTGCCTTGCCGCACCCGCCATGGCCGACCAGAGCATTCCCGCTGCTGACAATGGTACGGTCGCCTGTGTCGCCTCGGCGAAGGACCTCACCCGGATCAGCCTTGCGGGAGACCAGTTCGCCTCGGTCTCGAAGATCAGCACCGGCAACCCGGCCGAGGACTTCAAGATCGTCAACGAGCCCGTGCGCGGGGACATCTACATTTCGGTGCCCGATGGCTTCACCAAGCCCAACCTCTCGTTCTTCGGCACGACCCGAAAGGGCTACGTCTACAAGTTCCTCTGCCAGGTCCGCGGCAACGACGCCGAGCAGGTCTTCGTCACCAACACGGCGATCAAGACCGAGGCCGCGCGCGATTGGGAAGTGCGCTCTTCGCCCGAGGATGCCGCCGTGCGCCTCGCGCAAGCCATGTATCGCAGCGAGACCATCGAAGGCTTCGAGATCAGGCAAAGCGTGCTCGAGCCGGTCGCGGTCGGCAAGCTCGAGGTCCAGCAGGTCGGCGAATACCGCGGCGCTGACCTCAAGGGACTGATCCTCAAGGTCCGCAACACCGGCGCAAAGCCGCTCACTCTCGATGAGAACCTGCTCGCCGCGCGCGGCAGCGTCGCCTTCATGACCCCGGTGAGCGAGCTCGCGCCCGGCCAGGCGGCCGCTGTCTACCTCATCCAATCGAATGGAGGCCAGTGATGGACTGGAAGAACCCGTTCCGCAAAGGCCCCAAGGCGCTCGACGGTCCCGCAACCCACCCTGGAAGTGGTGACGCCTCGCCGCTCGGCGATGCAATCGTGGCCAATGAGGCGGTCAGGAAGAAGCAGATGCTGCTGCTCGGCGCTGGCGGTCTTGCCGCGCTTGTCATCGGCTCCTCGTGGATCTTCGCCGGCGATCACAAGAGCAGCGACGCCAGCGTCAAGCGGCAGGTCGCCGACGTCTCGGTCGACGAGATGGTCAACAAGAACATGGCCGAGAAGGAGTGGCGTGCCCAGTCCGAGGCGCAGATGATGTCGATGGACACCAACATGCGCGCGCTCGCTGCCCGTGCGCAGCGGGCCGACCAGTTGGAAGCGCAGCTGGCCCAGGGTCAGGCAGCGCAGAGCACGTCAGGCGGCGGGATATCTCCCGACACCGAGCGGGTGCTTTCCGCCTACCAGAACGAGAATGAGCAGTTGAAGGCAGCGCTCGCAGCCGCGCGCCAGTCGCCGGTCATGGGTGCCGGCGCGACACCGGTCGGACCCAACGCGCTTTACGGGCGGACCAGCCCACCGAGCTACCAGACCGCGCCCAGCACGCCTGCCGGGCAAGCCGCAATGGCCGCGGCGGGACTCCCGGCAGGGCGCGGGAGCGAGGTCAGCCTGGTCTCGTTCAACGAGGGCGCAAGCGGAACCGGAAGCCCGGTCCCCAAGGGCAACACTGTCTTCACCGACAGCGCCAATTACCTGCCGCCGAACTCGATCGCGGTCGCCAAGGTCATAGTCGGGGTCGATGCGGCCGCCGGCGTCCAGAGTCAGACCGATCCCCTGCCGGTCGTGCTGCGCATCACCGGCCCTGCGCGCTCGGTCTACGACAACGGGCGGCTGCTCACGACCAATATCGCCGGATGCCTGGTCAACGGCGCGGCGCGCGGCGACCTCTCGAGCGAGAAGGTCTACGTCAAGCTGCAGCGCATGACCTGCCCGCAGCCCAATGGCCGTTACGCGGTCTCGGACGTCAAGGGCTTCATCGCCTTCGGCGGCAAGACCGGGGTCAGGGGGAGGGTGGTCAGCCGGGAAGGTTCGCTGATCGGCCAGGCCTTCCTTGCCGGTCTCGCCGGCGGCTTTGGCCGCGGCTTTGCCGCCAACACCAATTCGACGCTCACCGGAACAAACGTCAACGTCAATGGGCAGCGCCAGAAGCTCGGCACCGGCGACATCCTCGAGGGCGGGCTCGGCGAAGGCATCGCCACCTCGGGCGACATGGTCAGCAAGTACCTGATCGAGCGGGCCGAACAGTACCAGCCCGTGATCGAGATGCCGACCGGGATCGATGTCGAAATCGTGTTTCTCGAAGGCGTGTTCATCAACGGGTGAGGAGGGTGCAATGAAGCTGAAGTCCTTGAAGTCATTCCATCTGGCGCGGCCCCGCCTTGGCCAGGTCCTGATGCCGCTCGCCGCGATCGCGCTCGGTAGTGGCGGCTCGCTGGTCTGGGCGAACGCCGGCACCGGTGATGCCGCAACTGCCCAACATGCCCCAAGCGAGGCGGACCAGGCGGTGACCGCGCTCCTGAAGCAGCGCCTGCCGCGCACCCAGGTCTCCCGCGTCAATTGCCAGGTGGTCGATGGGGTCTGCGAAGTGACCGCAGGCTCGCAGCTGTTCTACGTCGACAAGACCGCGCGATATCTCCTGATCGGGCGGGTCTACGACATGCAGACCCGCCAGGACCTGACTGCGGTCCGGCTGCTCGAGGTCAACCCCGATCTCCTCGTCGGCGGCGCTGCGGGGAGCAAGCAGGAAGCCCAGGAAGTCGAGACCCCACGCCGCGGCGTCAGCACGCCGGCGGCGAGCGGTGCCCCCCGGATGATGTCGCTCGCCGCACTGCCCGAGGCGGGCGGCATTGTCTGGGGAGCAAACTCGGGGCCGACCGTGACCGTGTTCAGCGATTTTCGCTGCGGCTACTGCCGGGCGCTCTCGGGCGTCCTCGAAAACATGAACGTGCGGGTGATCGAGCGGCCGATCTCGGTGCTCGGCAGCCGCGATCTTGCCAACCAGGTGTTCTGCGCGCGCGATCGCCGCAAGGCGGTCAAAGCCGCCTATGCCGGGGCGCCGATAACAGACACGCGCGCCTGCGACACCTCGCCGCTCGATGCCAACGAGGCCTTCGCGCGCCAGCAGGGCCTTGCCGGAACCCCGGTCATCGTCCGCTCGGACGGCGCGGTGATCGAAGGCTTCCGCCCGCGCGAAGTGCTCGAGCAGTGGCTGAAGGGCGCCAAGTCGTGACCGCGCTCAGCTCCAAGCATCTTGCGAGCCTCACGCGCGCAGTCGCGCGGCGCTCTTGTGGGCGAGTCTCGCTGCCGCGGGTGGAGCTCAGCCGCGCCGAAGCAATCCAGCTGTGGCAGGATCTCGTCCTTGCCACTGCGGTTCCGCGAGGCGTGCTGCTCACGCCTCGCGAACAGGCATTGCTGGGCAAGCGCGCGTGGGCGCGCTCGGCGGGCCATGTCGCGCTTGGTGAGGCTCCGCTGTCGCGCCAATCGGGCCTCGCCATCTGGCGGCTCGCGATCCGGCTTGGGGATCTTGCGGCGCGGCGATCGCCAAACCCCGTCACCCGGGCTGCAAGCATCGCGGCCATCGGACTCGCGGCTACCCAGCTCGCCGCCTGCACCTCGCTGTTCGGCGGCAACATCAAGGGCAGCTTTGCCTGCAGCGCACCAGGCGGGACCTGCGCGCCTTCGACGGTGATCGACGACCAGGCGCTGTCGGTGATCCAGAATGCCCGGCCGATGACCCCGGCAGGGCCGTACATCCGCCAGCCCGCCGCCGCCAAGCCGGTTACTGCGTCGTACACGCCGTCGGGTTCGGGCCGCATCACCTCGGCCGGCGGCGGCATGGTCCACCGCGAGCGCCGCGTGCTCAAGGTGGTGTTCCCCTCTTTCGTCGATGGTGGTGGCAATCTCCACGAACCGCGGATCATCCACGCAGTGGTCGACAACGGCGCCTGGATGGAGCTGTCCTCGGGCGAGCCCAATATCGGCGAGCAGGTCGAGGGCAGGGCAGTTAGCCTCGCGAGCGCGGCATTCGTGCCGGCACCGGTACCCGTCGCCCCGATCGCCCAGGACGCTGGGTCACCCACTCCCAAAGCAATAGATGCCGCGCCTTCCGGGCCGCCGCGCCCCGAGGCCGTTGCGGCGGCGCGCGCCAAGGGTGCCGCGCTCCAGTCGGGCAATGCGATCGAGGCGATTCAGGCTCAGGTGCAGGCGCGTCTCGCGCCCACTGCGAAAGCGCACGTCCCGGCAGCAGCGGTACGTGCGGCGCCCAGTAGTGCGGTGCCGACCCCAGCTCCGGCTTCCGCCTCGGCGGTCAGCGCCGCTCCGGCGGCGACCAAGCCCGCCAATGGCCCCGCCGCCTTTCCGGCCAAGGTCGAGGAGTAAGCGACGATGGCCTCGCACGGGTTCTGGGACCGGTTCCTCGATATGCTGTTCGGCGAAAGCGCGCATCCGGAGGCGGAGCGCCCGGTGCTCGGCGCGCCGATGCTGTCGAACTGGCTGCCCTATCGAAGCTACGACAAGAAGCACGGCCTGTTCATCAACACGGACTCGCTCGGGTTCATTCTCGAGCTGGCCCCGATGATGGGCGCAGACGAGCGCAGCGGCGAGCTGCTGACCCAGTTTCTGTCGGACGCCGTGCCCTCGGGCTGCGAGATCCAGCTGATCCACTGGCAGAGTCCCTCGGTTGGCGAACGCATCGCTGATTGGGTGATGCCGCGCGTGGTCGCCAAGGGGGTCTATGGCCGCGCGGCGATGCACCGGGCGCGCTGGCTGCGCCGCGCCGCCTGGATGTCGATCTCGCGCGACGCACCGTTTTACCTGCGCAACACCCGGGTGATCCTCTCGGTCGGTGCCCGGCTCAGTGGCCCGATCGGGGCCGACACGCTCGCCTCGGTGCGCGACAGTCTTCACGGGACGCTGCAGTCGCTCTCGATCCCGGCCCGCGACATGGGACCGGTCGAACTGATCGCCTTCCTCGACGATTTTCTCTGCCCGGCGGTCGATAACGCCGACAAGCCCGAACACTATTCCGAGCTCGATCCGATCAACGTCCAGTGCGTGCGGCGCGATCTCGAAACCCAGGTCACCCCTGACCGGATCGTGCTCCAGACCGAGCGCTTCCGCCCCACTGGCGAGCGCCAGGACGGCGCGCCGGTGATCGGCGAGGTCGTGCCCGACAAGTTCGACTGGCGCTTCTTCTCGGTGCGCAACCTCCCCAAACAATGGGCGCCGTGGGACGTCCAGAAAATCATCGGCGACGTCATCAACGACAAGCTGCGCTTCGGCTGCAACGTCATGACCGTGCTCGGGCTCGTCTACCAGGACGAGGAAGCGGTCGCCTCGCGCGCGGGCCTCAAGGTCATGCGCACCACCAGCCTTGCCGACAGCCGCTCGGCGCGCTTCCTGCCCCAGCTCTCCGAGCAGCGCGACGAATGGCAATACGTTCAGGCCGAGATCCGCCAGGGCCGCAAGCTCGCGCAGGTCTACTACGGCGTCGGCGCGCTCTCGCCCTTGGGCAAGGGCGACATCAACGAGCGCATGGTGAAGTCGGTCTACAAGGCCTGCGGGTGGGACCTCATCGACGAGCGCTACCTCCAGGTGATGGGGCTGCTCGCAGCGATGCCGCTGTCGCTCCCCAATGGGCTCTCGGCTGACCTGAAGCGCATGAAGCGCTTCAAGACCATGCTCACCACCACCGCGGCCTCGATCGCGCCGCTCCAGGGCGAGCACACCGGCGGGCACATCCCGCACGTTCTGCTCATCGGCCGGCGCGGGCAGCCGTTCTTCTGGTCGCCGTTCCAGAACGCGGCGGGCAATCACAACGTCGCCGTTTTCGGCAAGTCGGGCTCGGGCAAGTCGGTATTCCTGCAGGACGTCTGTGCCGCGATGTCCGGCGCGGGGGCCAAGGTCATCGTGATCGATGACGGCCGCTCGTTCGAGCACATGGTCAAAGCCTTCGGCGGCGCTTTCGTCGAGTTCAAGCTATCCTCTGGCTTCTCGCTCAATCCCTTCGACATGATCGACGGCGAGGCGCTAGCGAGCGACGAGGACGGCGAGGACTATGAGGTCGAATGCCTCGCGATGCTCAAATCGATCGTCGGCCAGATGGCGCGCCAGCAGGACCGCTTGTCCGACACCGAGCGCGGGCTGATCGATTCCGCGGTGAGCACGGTCTGGCGCGAGAAACAGCGCCATGGGACGATTGACGATGTTGCCGCGGCGCTGCGCGCGCTGCCTTCGCCCTATGCCGGCGATCTTGCCGATGCGATGTCGCCGTTCCTAAAAGGCGGCACCTATGGCCGCTTTTTCGAAGGCGCCTGCTCGATCGACCTCTCGGCCGGGCTCACCGTGTTCGAGCTCTCCGACCTCTCCTCGAAGCCCGAACTGCGCTCGGTCGCGCTGACCGCGCTCATGTTCCTGACACTTCGGGTGATGCGCGATCTCGACCGCTCGGTGCCCAAGCTGACGATGATCGACGAAGCCTGGCAACTCCTTGGCGGCGGGCAGATGGGCCAGGCGATCGAGACCTATGCCCGCACCTGCCGCAAATATGGCGGCTCGCTGATCACAGCGACCCAGTCGCTCAACGACTTCTACAAGTCGGAAGGTTCGCTCGCCGCACTCGAAAACTCGGACTGGTCGATCGTCCTCCAGCAGAAGGAAGAGACGATCAACGATCTCGCCAAGCACCAGCGCTTCGAGATGGACCATTACACGGAAAGCCTGCTCCGCTCGCTGAAGCGCAACGGGACCGAGTATTCCGACGTCCTGATCAAAGGCCCCGAGACGCTTGCTGTAGGGCGCCTTGTGCTCGATCCCTATTCGGCGACGCTCTATTCCTCGAGCCCCCGGGTCTTTTCCGAGATCGAGGACAAGGTGCGCGGCGGCCTGGCGCTCCCCGATGCGATCGAGCGGGTGGCCTTCCCCGATTTCGTGCCGCCCGAGCCCGGCGCGCCCGACTTTGCCGAGGGCGAGCTTGCGGAGGCGGCCGAATGACGCCCACCTTGGCCCCAACCGCGCCATCGCGCGCTCCATCCCGCCTGGCGGACGGCTGCTACGTCGCGCTGCGCTTGACAGGCTGGCTCGCAGTCACGCTCGGCTGTGTTGCTGCCCTCTGGCTGCTGTTCTTCGCCGCGCTCGGGAACTTCAGCTTTTCCGGGACCGTGCTCCAGCTCGACAATTTCGCCTCGCGCTACGTCGCGGCCGATGCCGCACGGCAGGACAGATTCCGCCTGTTCTTCTGGCTGGCGAGCGCCGTGCTGTTCGCCGCGCTCGCCTTCTTCCGCCGCCATTCGCTTGGCGATCTGAGCCCGGCGGCAAACCCCACTTGCAAGGAGAGAGATCATGGCAGGTAAGCCCCGTGTCGCCGCAACAGGCGGCGAGAACGCAGCGCCCGGTCCGCTGTTCGAGGCCGATGTGGCAGCGGCGCCCGCGAGCCCGCCGCAGCGTGCGCGCCTCGGTGCGGCCCCGGTCGCGCTCGTGGCCGCCCTTGTTGCGGCGGGCCTGTGGGGCGCATGGGTGACCAAGAGCGTGCTCGGCGGGCCTAAGACACCGGCGATCGCCAAGGTCCAGCTTTCTGGGATCGTCGGCGAATATGTCCAGGCGCAGGCGCGCTCGGCGACCCCGCCCGAGCAGGTCACCACCGAGACCCGCGCGTTCATGAGCGAGATCCAGCGTAATCTCGAACGGCGCGGCGCGGCAGGCCAGATCGTGCTGGTCGGCGAAGCGGTCGTCGCCGGCAATGTCCCCGACATCACTGCCGACGTGCGCCGCGAGGTCTATGCCCGCGTGCGGATGCCGCAGCAGGCGGCGGCGAGCAGCACCGATGTCATGGGCGCGATGCGTGCCGCTATGTCGGGTTCGGGGCCGGGACCGGCGCCGCAGGCTGGAGTTCTCGGGGGTCAGGGCAATGCCCCCGCAAAATGAAACACACCCTGAGCCCCCGGCGGCGAGCGGCAGTCATGCCAAGCGCTGGCTGGCGATTGGCGCGCTTGCGGCGTGCCTCGCGGCGAGTTCCTTGCTCGCGAGCTGGCGCGATGAACATGCGATCCTGATCAACACCACCCAGTCGCTCCCCAACTGGGCGTTCTGGATTGACAAGCACCGCGTGCCTGAGCGCGGCGACTTCGTGGTCTTCAAGGCGCCGCAGACCCCGCTCATCACCGCGCATTTCGGCAAGGTGGCCCCGCCCTTTGCCAAGCGGGTCTATGGCATGCCGGGCGACGTGGTCAGCCGCGAGGGCGCCGTCGTGCGGATCAATGGCGCCGAGGTTGCGCGCCTCAAGCCGGCGAGCTCGCGCGGTGAAAAGCTCGAGCCTGGTCCGACCGGGCGGATCCCCGAACACTGCTACTATCTCGGCACCGCGCACAAGGACGGGCTCGACAGCCGCTATGCCGATATCGGGTTCGTCTGTTCCGGGACGATCATCGGCACCGGGGACTCGTTGCTGTGAGGCCCTTCGCCGCCCTGATCGCCGCAAGCGGCCTTGCCCTGCTGGTCGGTTGGCCGGGCATCTCGGGCCTGCGTGCTGCCGACTATGGGCAGATGGGTCAGACCTTTCCGATCATCGAGACCGATCTTCTCACCACGATCGAGACGCGGCTGAGGACGCTCGAGGCCAATGGCGGGATCGAGCGCATGCAGCGCCAGATGCAGGAACAAGCGGTCGCCAGCGTGCGCCGTCCCAAGCCGGTCGATGGCATGACCCCCGCAAGCGTCAAGCGCGAATGGCTGTTCGATCCCTCGATCGTCACGGAAGACGACATCGTCGATGCCAAGGGCAACCTGATCGCCGCGCGCGGCACCCGGGTCAATCCGCTCGACATGGTGCAATTGAGCCAGGCGCTGGTCTTCGTCGATGGTGACAATGCGGCCGAGCTGGCCTGGGCGGTGAAAACCTGGAGCGATGCGCGGGCCAAGATCATCTTTGTCTCGGGCTCGCCGTTCGATGCGATGAAGCCTTGGCAGCGGCGCTTCTACTTCGACCAGGGCGGCACGCTCACCGCCAAGTTCGGCATCCGCCACACCCCCGCCGTGGTCTCGGCAGCGGGCGCAAATCTCAAGATCAGCGAAGTGCCGCTACCGCCCGCGGCAGCCGCGCCCGCACGCGCACCCGTTCTCTCTGGCGGAGGCAAGGTGTCATGACCCACTCGCTCATCGACTTCCTCAAGACACCGATGGCCGCTCCCGAAACGGCGCGCCTTCGTCACATGCGGCGCTGGTGGATGGCCCTGTGCTGGGCGCTGGCGCTCGCCGTCTTGCTGCTCCCGCTCCTCAAAGCGCTGTTCGGGCTCTGGGGTGCAGGTCCTGCGCTGACCCTCGCCCTCGCCGCGCCGGTCCACGGCGTCGCCTACTTCCGCGCCAAACTGCGGGCGGATGAGGCCTTCGCCCAAGGAGCTCGGCCATGACGCGGCTCGGCCGGAAATTCGCCGCCTTGCTCGCGGCGCTGGCGCTCGCCTTTGCGGTATCGGCGCCCGCGCGCGCCGATACCGCCACCTGCCACGGCAAGTTCATCAACCCGATCACCGACGTGTGCTGGTCGTGCCTGTTCCCACTGTCGATCGGCGGGCTCTCGATCTGGAAGGGCTCGCGCCCCGACCCCAAGAATCCCTCGTTTCCCTTGTGCGCCTGCGGTTCGCCGATCCCGCGCATTGGTATCTCGGTGGGCTTTTGGGAGCCGGTGCGGCTTGTCGACGTCACCAACAAGGCCTGGTGCTTTCCCAACCTTGGCGGAATCCGCCTCAACCCCGGCTTCGCCATCGGCAATGGCCATGTCCAGGGCCGCAGCCAGATCGGCGGCAAGGCGCAGAACAGCTCGCAGTGGCAGTCGCACTACTACGTCTACCCGCTGCTCTACTGGATGGAGATCCTGACCGACTTCCTTTGCTTCGAGCAGACCACCTTCGATGTTGCCTATGTCACCGAGATTGACCCGCTCTGGCAGGATTCCGCGCTCACCTCGATCATCAATCCGGAAGTCGCGCTGTTCTCGAACCCGATCGCGACCGCGGCGTGTGCGGCCGACTGTGTCGCGGCGACCGCCAAGCTGCCGATCGACCAGATGTTCTGGTGCGCGGGCTGCAACGGCGGGATGTACCCGCTGAACGGCCACGTCGCCGCGCATGTCACCCCGATCCAGGCCTCGCGGCTCGTCGCCGAACGCATGCTCTACAAGATGCACCGCGAGGCGCTCGCCTGGGGGACGATGGGTTCGAAGGCGCTGTGCCACAAGTACCTGATGCCGGTGATGAGGAAGCAGCAATACCGGCTGCAGATGACCAACCCGATCTCGACAGTGAAGGGCCGCTACGCCTGCGCGCCGATCGGCGCGACCACCATCATTCCCCAGACCGGCAAGGGCTACCCCGTCAAGGGTGAGGACTTTGGCTACCTCGTCTGGCGCAAGCGCAACTGCTGCATGCTGTGAGGACGCCCATGACCTTCGCGCGCACCTTGCTTAAACCCCACCTCGCAGGAATCGCTGGCTTCCTCGCGCTTACGGCTGTCTCGGCAGCGCTCGCGCAAACGCTAGACGGCATCGACCTCAAGGCCATCAAGGACCGGGCAACCGAGGCGACAGCCGATGCCCAGACCTTGGTCGATGCGGTTGCCGGCAAGGGCGAGGCGCACCGCGCCGAGGCCGAGACCTTGCGCGAACAAGGCCTCGCTTCCGTCGCTTCGATCGATCCCGCGAGCCTTCCCAAGGGCCCGGATGGCGCGGTCGACTTCGACGAACTGCTCGCCGGCGCCGCGGCCAATACCCGCGCGCCGATGGGCGAGGGGCCGATGTTCATGGTCTTTGCCAGCTTGTCGATGCCTGGGGCCTCGCTCACCCGGCTGATCGCCGACACGACCAAGGCCGGCGGCGTGGTGGTGTTCCGCGGCTTTCCCGGAGGCAGCACAAAAGCCTTTGCCGAGGGCCTCAAGCGCGTTGTGACCGACGAGGGCCAAGAAGCCCATCTCGCGATCGACCCGCGCCTGTTCCGCGCCTTCAAGGTCGAGGCTGCGCCGACCTTCGTCGCCGCGGGCCGCGAGTACGAGCTCTGCGACGGGCTCGACTGCACCAGCGCCACTCCCGACCACGACCGGCTCACCGGCAATGTCACAGTCGAGTTCGCGCTCGAGAGTTTTGCAGGTGGCCGCGGGCCCGGCGCCGGCGTCGCGCGCATCGCGCTCGCCCAGCTCAACAAGGGTCATTGAGATGCGCGCGCCGCGCCTTGCTGGATTTGCGCTTGCCGGGATGGTGCTGCTCGCCGCGGCCGGCGCACAAGGACAGGTCTACATCCCCCCGCCCGACGATCTGGTCGAGCCGCAACCGCCGCTCCCGCCCGCGATTGATCCCGGCGTGCCCGCTCCCGCCCCGCCGCCTCCTTCCGCGCCTGCCACCATGACCGTGGACGAGGCCAAGGCCGAGGCTCGGGCGACCGGATCGAGCGTGCGCGGCGCCTACCAGGGGATCACCGATGCCCCGGGTGCGGCCGGGCAGATACCGGGGTATCAGGCGGAATATCCCGGACTCACCCAGTATTACGACAATCCCGGCAACATGTACGCCGATGGGGCGGCGGCCGGCGTGAATAGCAATGCCTACCGCACCGCCAATTCGACCACGCGGCCGACCGTCGATGTCACCCGCGCCGACCTGTCCCGCGCCAACACCGTGACCGACGATCCCAATGCCTACTTGTCTGGCATGAGCGCGGACGGGTCGACCGGCAATTGCGTCCCGCTGCCGCCGAGTCCGGGGACCACCAACACTGCCGAATGGACCTGCAATGTCGGCTCGAGCGTGGTCGAACAGCCCAAGACCTGCACCCGCAGTCTCACCGTCGCGCCATGGAACGAGACGCTCTACCAGTACCTCTGCGTCACGGCCCCTGGCTTTCCGGGCTGCGCCTCGCTTGAGGGCAACGCCCTGTGCCGCAAGACCGGGACCTTCCCTGTTCCCGACTATAACCTCACGGTCGACTACTACGACTGCGACGCAGGCGTCAGTGATCCCAACGTCTACCTCATGGGCACGGTGGCCAAACCGCCGCCGGCGGACGCCTTCCAGGTCGTGAGCAACGTCTATCGCTGCAACAACGAAGGGATCACCGATGCGCTGACCTTTGATCCCGTGACGGGTTTTCCCGTCCAATATGTGAGCGGGCTTCAGCAGTGCGGGGCGATATCGGCGGAGCCGAGCTGTACCCAAACCACCGCCTCCGCGGCAGGCCTCACCGACCGCCAGCTCTGCAAGACCTGGGATTTCATCGGCGATCCGTTCGGGGGAGGGGGCTACCTCACTTGCCTTGAGCCCGCTTCGCTAGAAGCGGTCTATTCGTGCAGCACCAATGTCGCCGGCATCGTGCCCGAAAGCTCGGTATCGAAGTGGTTCACCCAAGTCTGGACCGACAATGCCTGCTCGGTCGATCTTGGCACCTGCACCCTCGCTGCCGAGACCTGCACTGCCCCCAATGAAACCCGCCTGATCGATGGCGTGCCGGTCACGCGGGCCTGCTGGGAGACGGCGAAGACCTACCAGTGCCAGACCGTGGTGGGCGGCGGCAACGACTGCGGCAAGCTCGATGCAACCCCCGGCTGCATGTTCGACCACGAGACCTGTCTCGACGATCCGCCCAGCGGAGATGGTTCGTGCAAGGTCGCCGAGCGTGTCTACAAGTGCCCGATCCCGGGATCGACGAGCCAGCCTGCGCAGTACATCTGCGGGGACGACGTCTACTGCGTCAATGGCGACTGCGAGCCGATCGTTCGCGAGGCCTCCGACGAGTTCAAGGACGCGGTCGTGGCGCTGAACGCGCTCGGACAGGCCAATTCCGAGTTCGACGAAAGCACGCTGACGCTGTTCAAGGGCACCGCCGAGAGTTGTGCGCACAAGGTCTTCGGTCTCGCCAACTGCTGCTCGGGGAAGGGCGTCCCGCTCCTCGTTCCGCTGCTGTGCAGCCCGGCCGAGGTGCTGCTCGATCAGAAGGACGATGCAGGGCTCTGCCACAAGATTGGCACTTACTGCTCGTCGAGCTTCCTTGGCATCTGTCTTTCCAAGCGCGATGTCTATTGCTGCTTCCTCTCGAAGATCAGTCGGATCCTCCAGGAGCAGGGCCGGCCCCAGATCGGCAAGACATGGGGAACGCCGAAGAAGCCCGTCTGCGACGGCTTCACCATTTTCGAGTTCCAGCAGCTCGACCTCTCGGTGATGGATTTTTCCGAAATCTACGCGGAGTTCGTCGATGCGGCGAAGCTCCCCGACGAAGCCGCCACGCTCATCGAAATCCAGGCAAAGATCGAGGCCTATTATGCCGCGCACAAGCCCTGAGCCCGCCACGAATCCTGTGCCCGAAAGCGGCGCGCGCGTGGTCGCGTTCGGGGCCTACGCCGCAGCCCCCGATCTGACCGTGCTGGAGTTCTGCGTCGGCATGGCGCTCGCTCGCAAGGGGCCGCTGACCGCGCGCGGGATCGCTGCCGAAATCTCGGCCTGGTTCGACCACCCGGTTCGCGCGCGCAGCCTCAGCGCGCAGCTCGATGCCATCGTCCGGCGGGGATGGGCGCGACTTGAGGCCGGAACCTACACGATCGCCGATGCCGGGAGCGAGGCGCTGTCCGGCTTCTACTGCGCGCTTGTACGCCTGCTCGATGGCGGCCGCCGGCTGCTCGACCTCGGCGTCTTCATGTCACTGATCAAGGAATTCGAGAGGAGCGGATCATGAACCACCGCCAATGCATTGCCCTGCTTGCCGCCTCCAGCGTCGCGCTTACCGGGACCGCACCGCTGCGCGCCTCCGAGGGCGACGGTGTCGAGGTGCGGCAGTCCGAGGACGCGCTCTACTGCAAGGAGAGGAAGCTCGGCACCTGGTTCTACTGCGAGAAGCCCAAGGAGGAGCCGCGCAAAGCTGCTGCTGCGCAGCCACCAGCGCGCGAGCGACTGGCCGCAATCGGGACCCAGCTTGAAGAACTGAAGGCGCGCGCGATCCTCGAGCCGAGCCCGGAGAACGTCACCGCCTATGTCCGCTTCCAGCGCGAACAGCTCGACCGCTCCTCGATGTTCGCCGACGTCTGGCAGCGCGCGCTGTGGCAGGATCCCGGGCTCGACTACACGCTGCAGCGCCCGGTCTCGACGCTCGGCAAGCGCGCCTGGATCGACGAGCGCAAGACCGACCGCGACCGGGTCATGGCCAATCTCTCGCAGCGCTACGGGGTGTTCTACTTCTTCGCCTCGAGCTGCGGCGCCTGCGACATCTTCTCGCCGATCCTCAAAGCCGTCTCGGACAAGTACGGCCTCGCGGTGCTCGCGGTCTCCACCGATGGCGGACCTTCCTCGACCTTCCCCGGCTACATGGTCGACAGCGGGCAATACGAGAAGCTCGGGCTTGGCACCGACCGCCAGGTGCCCGCGCTGGTGCTGTTCGATTCAGTCACCAAGCAGCCGATGCCGATCGGCTACGGAATCCTCAGCCAGGACGAGATCATGGACCGCGTCTTCCAGCTGACGCAGGTCAAGGTGGGGAGCGACTACTGATGCGCGCCCGTCGCTTCGCCCGCCGCCTCCATGGAGCCTCGCGCCGCGCACTTGGCACAGTCCTCGGTGCCGCGGTTCTGCTCGCTTCGCCCACACCCGCCTCGGCCGGGGTCGAAGGCGAGATGCAGAGCTTCATGTCCGACATGGGCGTCCAGGCCAATGTCACCGGTCCCAGCGCCTACCAGGGCCAGTCGGCGGGCTATTATTCGATGGGCTCGGTCTGGTCGCGCTTCCCGCAAAAGAACATCCAGCCCTTCAACCTCCAGTTGCCCCACGCGCGCGCCGGGTGCGGCGGCATCGACCTCTTTGCCGGGTCGTTCTCGTTCATCAACACCGCCGAACTTGTCGCCATGCTGAAAGCGACCGCGAACAACGCGCTCGGCTTTGCCTTCAAACTCGCGATCGACACGATCTCGCCCGAGATCGGCAAGGTCATGGATGAGCTGGCGCAGAAGGTTCAGCAGATGAACCAGATGAACATCTCGTCCTGCGAGACCGCGCAGGCGCTGGTCGGCGGCCTCTGGCCGAAGAGCGATACGGCGAGTTCGGTCATCTGCGAGGCGATCGCCAACAGTCAGGGCGCGGTCTCCGACTGGGCCCGCGCGCGCCAGCAGTGCAACAACGGCGGCCAGCGCGAAGCCTTGAAAAGCGCCAATTCCGACCCGGACATGAAGGAACAGGCCGGGATGCCCAACAATTACACCTGGGCGGCATTGGGCAAGAAATACGGTGGGTTCGACACCCAGTTCCGCGAGTTCCTGATGACCCTCGTCGGGACCGTGATCTACGATCCGGCCGGTAATGGCGGCAAGCCGAGGGTCCAGTTCATCGGCCCGGCCGACCCGGCGCTGATCAGCGCCATGCTCGACGGCACCTCTTCCACCCCGCACAAATACTGGAGCTGCGGCGGCGATAGCGCCAAGTGCATGGCGCCGAGCGAGATCGACATGGTGATCGGGCCTAATGCAGCGATCAAGGCGCGGGTGCGCACGCTGATCGAGAGCATGGCCTTGAAAGTGCGCGATCCCGGCGCCTCGTTGACCCCGGCCGAGATCCAGCTCCTCGGCATGGCGAGCGTGCCGGTCTACAAGATCATCACCGTGAGCGCAGCGGCCGAGTTCGGCATCTCCGCGCAGGAGATCAACGACCTTTCCGAAATAGTCGCGGTCGATCTCGTCACCACCATGACCATGCGGTTCATCGACATGGCAGTGAACGCGCGTTCGGACTTCAACGGGGCTGATGCGGATAGCTTACGCGAATGGCGCGAGGGGCTTTACGAGACCCGGCGCAATTTCCTCGGGATCGCGGCGCGCACCTCGCAGCGCTTCGACCAGACCTTTGCGCTGATCCAGCGCACGCAGATGCTCGAAAAGACCCTGCGTACCCAGCTCTCGCCCCAGATGTCGGCCGCGCTGCGCTTTTCGCGCACGCTCGGCAGCCAGGTCCAGTAAGGGGCGGCGGAGATGCTCGAGGTCTTCACGGTCGGGGGCGGCGACTACCTCGTCAACACCTTCAACGCGATCGCCGCCTGGACCGGCTCGGGCGGGTTCAAGTCGCTGATCCGCGTCGTCATGGTGATGGGGCTGATCTACGCGCTCCTCATTACCGCGATGGACCTCGACTGGCGCGCGTGGTTTCGCTGGTTCATCCAGTCGACGCTGATCTACACCGTGTTGATGGTCCCGACGGTGACGGTGAAGGTCACCGACCGTGTCAATCCCGGGCTTGCGCCCGCCACGGTCGCCAACGTGCCGATCGGGCTCGCAGCCATGGCCTCGTTCACCAGCCAGATCAGCGACTACCTGACCCGCACGGCCGAGACAGTCTTCGTCATGCCTGCTGCGCTCAATTACTCGACCGGCGGCTTCGTTTACGGCGCGCGGATGTGGGACAAGGCGCGCGGGTTCGAGATCCGTGATCCCGTGTTCAAGGCCAACCTCGACGGCTACCTCAAGCAGTGCGCCTATTACGACATCCTGCTTGGCACCAAGAGCCTCAAGCTGCTGAGCGAAGCGCCCGACCTCTGGGCCGAACTCGGGGTCAATGCCGCAACCAACCGCGGCATGAAGTACCTGACCGATACCGGCACCGGCACGGTCGATATCGAGGGCAAGACCTGTGCGCAGGCCTGGACGCTGATCAACAACCAGTGGGACAACCAGATCAACGCCTATGCGCTGCCATTTGCGCATACGATGTACCCCAAGCTCACCGAGGCCGCGGCAGGGGCAAAGCTCGCCGCCGACGTGCCGGCGGTCTCGCAATTGCTCACCGGCACCGCGATGACGCGTAACCAGTTCTTCAAGCAGAAGAGCATGGTCGACGCTTTCGAGGCCGCCCAGCTCGACTTCGGCAATGCCGATGCCGATTCCTTCGCGCTCCAGCGCGCGGACACCCAGACCCGCAACGCGATGACGACGGCAGCCGAGCAGGGGCTCATCTGGATTCCGGTGCTTGGCGTGGTCCTGACCGTGGTCTTTTACGCTCTGTTCCCGATCGTCTTCCCGCTGCTGTTGTTCCCGCGCACCGGCATCGCGACCCTGAAGGGCTACTTCTCGGGCTTCTTCTACCTCTCGGCCTGGGGACCGATCTACGTTCTCATCCACTCGTTCATCATGGACCGCCTGGCCTCCCAGACCGCAGCGGTTTCAGCAGGCAGCGTGAACCTCGCCAACTGGGCGGGAATCGATGCGGTTAATCAGGACATCGCCACGATGGCGGGGTTCCTGATGCTCTCCGTGCCGATGCTCGCGCTGATGGTCATGCGCGGCACCATGTCGGTCGCCAACAACCTTGGCTCGATGCTCGCCCCGGTCCAGGCTGGCTCGGATGCCGCGGCGATCGAGCGGACCACCGGCAACTATGCCTATGGCGATGTCAGCTATGGCAATCTCAACGCGGACAATCGGCAGATGTCGCAGTGGAATCAGGCCCCCAACCTCCTGGCAGGCGCGGGCCACTCGGGCTTCCGCGAAGCGGACGGGCGCATGTTCAACGAATATGGCTCGGGCCATTCGGTGATCGACACCAATGCGGCGATGTCCCAGTTGCCCTTCAAGCCCACCATGACGCGGGGCTATGCGACGGACCTCAGATCCCAGGGCCAATGGTATCTCAACGAGGCCGACAAGATCGAGAACGGCACCTCGAGCAGCTGGACCAGCTCGAAGGGCCAGTTCGGCAGCGCGGTCACCGCGACCAGCGACGTGACAGGAGCCCGGCGCGAAAGCGGATCGCGCGCATCGGACACTCACAATGTCGGCGGCAACGTCGTCGTCGAACAGGCCAAGGGCAGCTCGACCCGTGATGTCACGAACAATGATCTTATCCTGCGCGAGGGCAATTCACGTTCGTCCGGTGATTTTGCGAGCCGCACTTTTGGCTCGTCCGCGAGCCTTACTGGATCTGGAACGCTGGGAACGCCTGGCAAAGACATTGCGGGAAGTGGCGCCTCAGCAACGCTGCAGGGCTCCATTTTCGGTCGGAAAGAGGTGGGCGACGATGCTCGTGCCGGCACCGAGCGTTCAGCAACGAACCAGACCACGCGCGGCACCGACAAATCCGACGAGACGAGCGATCGCATGGTGGTCAGCGGGTCGAGCGGCGATATCCAGTCTTCGGGCACCTACAGCCAGAGCTCGGACTACACTGACCATAGCCGCTCGCACACCACCACCGATGGAAGTGATTGGCGTGTCGCTGAGGCCGAGGAACGGCGCGCCGCTGCTGCTCGCTATCGCGAGATAGGCAGCCGAATGATGTCCGAAGCGAGCTACGCCGAAAGCCACGGCTTCCAGATTTCGAGCGATATGTCGAACCTGATCCAGGACCGCTATGAGGCCCTGCAGCGCGAACACCCCGAGTGGCACTTGCCCGATCTTTCCAATCCGCGGCTCGACTATCGGGATGTGACGCGGCGCGACCAGGCCATCACATATATCATGGACGACCTGATGGGCGACTTGCGCGCTCACCGGATCGACGAGCTCAGCGACATCGCCGGGATCGCAGGCAATGGATCGCTGGGGACCAATACCGATCTCGGCATGCCGCAAACCCCTTCGCTTCCATCCCCCCGCGCAGAGGGGCTGGTGCCTTCGCCGCTCGAAGGCGGCACACTGCTTGCGGTGCCCAATGGTCCGGTCGATGGCGCCGCGCTAGAGCGATTTTCGATCAGTCTGGATCATATCCGCATGAACTGAAGTAGTTGGCGCATTCGGCGGGCCGGAAGATGTCGACGAGCTTGCCGATGAGGTCCCACAGGCCGCTGACGGTTCGTTCGCCTGCTTTTCGGAGCATGGCCTTGAGCCGGGAGAAGGCCTTCTCGATCGGGTTGAAGTCGGGGCTGTAGGGCGGGAGGAAGCGCAGTGTTGCTCCTGCCGCCTCGATCCGGTCGCGGACTGCGGGGCGCTTGTGGCTCGACAGGTTGTCCATGATGACGACGTCACCGGGCCGCAGTTCGGGCACGAGAACCTGCGCCACGTAGGCTTCGAACCAGTCACCGTTGATCGGCCCGTCCAGCACCATCGGCGCGACCATGCCGGTCATCCGCAGGCCTGCAACCAGCGTGGTGGTCTTGCGATGACCATGTGGGTAGCCCATCCGCAGCCGCTCACCCTTGGCGCAACGGCCATGGCTGCGGGTCATGTTGGTGGCGGTCCACGTCTCGTCGATAAAGACCAGGCGCTCGGGTTCCAGATCGATCTGGCCGTCGAACCAGTGGTGACGCTGCTTCAGGACGTCGGGACGGTCCTGCTCGACAGCATGGCCAGTCTTTTTTTGCGCGTCATGCCCCGGCGCACGAAGAAGCGATGCAGCCCGGCAACCGAGACGGTCAGGCCAACCTCAGCCAAGGCGATGCGCAACTCCTCCAGCGAGATGTCCTTGCGCGCCTCCCAAAGTGCCAGAATGTCGGCAGATCGCTCCTCCACCCGGCGCGAGCGCATGTCGCCACCTTGAGGCCTGGGAGCAAAGTCACCGGTGGCACGCCGCTGCGCATGCCACCGGATCGCCGTCGAAGGGGCGACGCCAAACCGCGCTGCCGCCGCTCGGCAACTCAGCCCACCGTCAACCGCAGCCAGAAGCCGGACCCGCAAATCCATCGAAAGACCGTGACCCATCCATGCCGGCCTCCTTCACCAGCATGGATTCTGAATCAGAAATCTCAGCCGACGGGAATCCCATGCCGACTCAAAGCGGTCGAAAACCGCTCTAGCGCGCGACCTTGGCATCAAGGTCAAGCCGGGGGCAAGGCTTGGGCATATGGATGGGGACCTGGTTGCCGCGATGGGGGCGGTGGCTGAGGAAGCCCGCTCGCTCGGTCTGCCAACCCCGGTGGTGACCTCGGGAAATGACAGCACCCAGCACATGGCCGGGTCGGCACATTATGACGACCGCGCCCTGGATTTTAGAGGCAACAACATCTCCGACGAGCAGGGCGAACGCTTGGCATCACAGGTCCGGTCACGGCTTGGCGACGGATATGCTGTTCAGTTCGAACGCTTCCCGGACAAGCCCGAGCGCGACCACCTGCATGTCGCTCGGAGGCGGACTTGATCGCTTAGCCAAGCATATGGGTCTGCCATGCGAAGAAGCCGACAAACGCGATCATCATCAAAGCCAAGATAACTCTGAGATGCGGAATGCCGCCATTCTCAGACGTTGGAGTCTTGGGAAAAGCAATGCCTGTCACAGGGTCGCAGTCGGCCCCGCGACAAGAGATTGGCATTCCATCCAGTCCGTAGCGATCATGGTCCATCGAGGGTCTCCTCGCCCTGGCCATGATTACCCCAAACAGACTGGATTTTCAATCATGTGCCAGCAACAGGTCGAGCCCTCCGCACAAGCCTAGAACCCCCTTTCCTCGCAGCGCTGCGGCGCTGGAGGTCAGGTCCCTTTGCTCGGATAGCTCTCAATCCTTGCCGTGCCGGCGCGACGGATCTGCGTGGCGGCTTCCTCGACATGGAACGAGACCGCATCACGCGCGCGCAGGGTATCGCCCGCCTTCATGTAGGCGACCAGACGGTCGTGCTCGACCAAGGAACTGCGCGCTTCGTCGAGCTGGAAGTAGTTGGCGCCTGCAATCCACACCGCCGGCGGAACCGCCTTGCCATAAGCCGCAAGCGCCGCCCGATTACCGCTCAGACGGACGAGTTCGAGGTGCCACTGATAATCGATGTAGGCCCCTTGGAGCAGGTTTGCCGCATCCATGTCGTCATAGGCCTTGAGCGCCGAATTCAGCGCCTCGAGATGGCTGAAATCCGTCTTTCCGTGACAAGCGGCTACCTCGGCTGCCGCCAAGGCCTGGATCGCACCGGCCAGAGCCAGGTGCTCGGAGATCCGGTCAACGCTCCAGTCGATGATGGTGTAGCGGCCATGGTCACGCGCAATGAGGCCAAGATCGGTGAGTTCAAGTGCCAGGCGCTCTGCCTCGGCGGGATCGCGACCCTGAAGGCCGGGAATATCGACCGCGCTGTCATAGCGCCGCCGCTTGCGGGGCTCGCGCAGCACGGCAAAGATCATCTGCGCCGGGCAGGCAATCGTTGTCATGACTGGCAATTTTGCTTTGGCCACTGCTGCCCCAAAAACCCGAACGACGACCAAATGGGGATAATGCGAAGCTCCCGGATTCGGAAATCAAAACGATGTTGTGCTAGGAAGTACGAAACAATGCGGTGAGCCAGAACTCACCCATGAGGGAGGTCGATTGACCAGAGCACAGTCCCTTTCTGAACTCATGTTCCTCGAATTGAGGTTCGGGGTGCTGTCTGCGCGCTACCTTCCGGGGCAGTCGATCAGCAAGGCCGAGGTTGGCGAAGTCTACGATTGCCGCCCGGCCGGGGTCGCCGAAGTGCTGAGTGCTCTAGCTCACGAAGGCTACCTGACCCGCCAGGGCCGGAGCGAATTTACCGTGCGCACCTGGGGCCGCGAAGAGGTCGAGGACCTGTTCGAGATGCGCGCCAATTTCGAAGGCCTCGCTGCGTTTCGCGCGGCTGAGCGGGCCAGCGATGCCGAGATCTCTCTGCTTGCCGCGCTCGCCGCCGAAGCCCGGGAAGCGACGCCCGAGGGTCCGGATTCACTCGAGCGCGTGGTCATCGAGAACCTCAGGTTCCACGTCGAGATCATGCGCATGTCGCGCATCCCGCAAATGCCGGAGATGGCGCGCATGGTGCTTCCCAATGCGCTTCACCGCCGGATCGTCTGGTCACAGCGCGCCGAAGATGCCGAACAGTCGTTCCGCATGCACCAGAAGATCGCGTCCGCCATCGCCGAGCGATCGGGCTCGATGGCGCGGCTGCTGATGCGCGAGGACATCTACTCGTCGCGCGAGGCGGTGTTGGCGGCGATTGAAGACCTGGCCGGGCGCGAAGCGGGCGAGGCGGCGACGATTGTCCGGTTCGCGCCGACCTTCGAGTTCGAGGGCAGGCTCTTTGGTCAGGGCACACGTGAGCCGGGCGCCGATGGCCGGACGATCCCGTTCGGAGTTCCGGCCGCCAACCTCAGATAGCCCTAGTTTGTACCTGTCTTGTCACTGTCTTCGGGCAGGCGATTTCTGTCCGACGCGAGCTGTTCGAGGACGCCCTGCATCAGGGCCGATGCCTTCAATAGCCCGGCGGCGTTCAGCACATTGAGGAAGTCCCGGGCATCTGAGGTGATCAGGTCAAGCGTGCTTCGATCGATCAGCAGTCGCTGCATTCGCATCAAGCCGCCCCCGAGCCAAAATCCAAGCAAACGATTGTTGAAACTTGGGAATCTGTCAATATTGCGCCAAGTTAAATTTGCCGAATAATGTCTCTGAAATGGTGCAATTTAGGTAGGCACCCTTATCACGCAGCGCTTCGACTACTCGAGATCACATCGGCTGCTAATTCCGCTCCCGGCCCGTCATGACGATGGATACCTGTAGAGTACAGTTTGCACGTGCGCGCCGAGCCGAGAATTCAATCAATCGCGGCGCAGAACTCGACGTCGATCCGGTCGGGCTGTACGATCTTGCCGCGCACGCTGACCTGTCCCTCCAGTCCTTCTGGCACCGATTCCTCGCCAAAATGCAGCCGCCAGGCAAGGCCGTCGGCATCGCGCAGGATCGGTCCGCGCGGTCCCGCCTCGATCGTTCCGGTTATGGTGTTGGCCGTGCGGCGGGCAGGGAGGTTCATGTGCTGGATCGGGTTCGAATTGGGTAGATTGCGTGCCGGAGCACTTGTGCGGACACGTCGGTGTCCATAGCAAACGGCCGGACAAATTCCAGCGTTGCATGTGCGTCATCGCGGCATCGCGGCCGAATGCTGGGCGACAGGCGATATTGCCGAGCGTGTCCCGCTCCTGGCCAAGGGCTTCCTAGCCTTGCGCTTTCGGTTTGTCCGAGGCTTGAGTTTGACGTCGATCTTTCCCGGGCGCGCAGCATTTTTTAGTTCCTTCAGAAATGCGGCAAGGAATGAGGGATTCCTCTGGACCCAGGCCTTCAAAATTTTGCCGAGGCCGCTGCTTGCAGGGGGAAGGGCCTTGTGTTGTGTCACCCATGCAATCATCTCTAGCTGCCGTTGTCGGCGCGAGGCGTCCCGTTCGACATAGGAAATCCCCTTCGGAATCAGGTCGGGACGGACCCGCTCGATCCGCTCCCGCACATCGGGACGGGTCTTTGAACCAAAAGGCGAGAGCCAGCCACTCAGCCGATTTCGGTCGGCCGTGCCTTGCGCAGGTGGCTCTTCGCCGCGTTCGATTAGTCCGACTATCCGCTCGATGTTCAAGTCGGTTTCATGCTTCAGCCGCATGCGCCTGTCCTGCTGCGGCTCATATTGTCCCAAGACGGCCAAGCGTGCCGCGAGATCAGGCCGAAAGTAGGGGCCAGTTGCAATCAAAGCGCGAGAAAACTGCTGCCCTTCAAAGGTCCTTTGCGACGGACGCGGTTTGCCTGCCTCGATCGCTGCGACAATGGCATCGTCCCGGTCCATCCGGTCGAGTACAACATCCGACAGAACACAGCCCCACCTGGTCGCAAGAGCAGGCGTGGCCCGGTTGAGACGGCGATGAAACATCAAATCATGGAGAGAATCCAGTTTGGTGCAGCAGCGCCGCAGAGCGTTGACCACGGCAGGCGGATAGTCTTCTGCGCGCTGGCCCTGCTCAAGCCCTTCCAGGAAACGCTCCGCGAGTTCGGCTACAACAGACTCGTCCAGTTGTTCGTCCGGCTTGAGGAAAGCGGCATCGAGCGTTGCTCGGCTGACTTCGGCATATCCGGCAACCTGGTCGAACTCGAAAAGCGGCACATGTGCGCGGGTGATTGCTTCGCCCGTCCAGGAGCCCTGCGACCAGAAGCTGCGCGGCCCGCCGCCGACGCTGCCGCTCATCGCGTTGGCAATCGCACCTGCCTCGATAATTGCCTCAGCTGTGAACTGCGCACTGGGTATGTCCGCACGAAGCGCGGCCTGTACCCCCCCGAGAAAGGCCTCGGATAACTGGCTCGCTCGGGCCCCGGCGACTGTCTTAACGTCGACCGCATAGTAATACTGACTGCGCGGCTTGCCTGGGGCCTTGCGCGTTAGCCGACCGATCTTCTGAACCGTTGCGCGCAAATTGCGCGGCGACCACGAACAATCGAAACCCAGACGCAGCCCCGGTGAATCGAACCCTTCGCGGAGCCGGAATACGACGCAAGCAACCCTGACCGAGCCGTCCTCCCTGGCAAACGCCTCTCGCGCCGCAATACCGTATTCCATTTCGGCGACGCTATTGCCGGGATCATGGATGATGGCTTCGGCGCGTTCCCCGCTCGGGAGCCGGTCGGCGATGTATTGCGCACATTCACGAGCATAGGTCTGATTGGGCAGCCAGAACATCGCGCGTTCGGACATATGTCGCTGCAGATAGACGTCGGCGAGAAGGCGGATGCGATGGCGCACAATGGTCGAAACGTCAGATGGACGCAACGAGCGGTCGAGCAACTTTTCGACCTGACCAGAAAGGTCATCATAGGCGAGCTCGGCACAATCCTGCTCAACTACGAAGCTTTGCCTCGCAAGCGACGAAAAGGCGGCCCCCGAGCTCTTTTCCAACTGTGCGACCGCGGCTCGCAATCTGAGACCGCAGTCGATCCGGACAATGTCCGTCGCATTGAGCAGTTCGAGATTGAACGCCTCCTGCATTCGCAGGACCGCAGAGCAACCCTCCCGAACTCCAAGTACCGCCTCGTTGACGTCCCAGGGAGTTGCCGAAACCCAGACGACTTTCCTTGCTGTCGCGCGGATTGCCTGAAAGGAGACATTGCTGTCCGGCCCATCGCCGCCTCCGATGTGGCATTCATCGACAAAAACCAGATCGGGCGAAGCCGTGCCCACGAGTTCCTGGAGCCGGCCTCGCCGGACTGCTTCGCGATAGGATTGCCACGTTGTGCAACGCCATGACGCGCGGTTGGAGATCACGCCAGCGGCAGCGAAGGCATCAAACTGACGGGAAGTCTGGTCAACGATATCAACGCTATGCGCAAGGTAGACCTTGGTCTCCTCTGCGCGGAGCTCGCCGATAAGCGCCATAGTAAGGGTCTTGCCCGATCCGGTGGGGGCCTCAAGATAGGCATGGCTCGAGGTTCTGAGGATCTCGGCGACCCGTGCTGCAAGGCGCGTCTGGTCAGCGCGTGGCTGCCATAACGCCTTGCGCCGCCTATTGCGGGCGACGGAGGTAGGCGGGGCATCGGCAGTAGCGAGCATTGGATCTCTCCTGGTTTGTGCGTGGCGAAGGCAGCGCCCAACCGGTCGACAATGAATGAGCGGGTCGGCGCGGCCCGGTGGGAGGTGACCCGGACCGCGCCTTCCCGATCAGGCGTAGACTGCGCGGTCGACACACTCGATGCAGTCGACTTCGCTCCCTTCGCTGACGGAATGATGATGGGCGTGCGTGTCCTCGTCCGGGCAATCCGAACAGAGGCCTTGCACTTCATGCTGGGCGCGCGGCACGCCGGCCTTGGCATCCCCTTTGCGCGCTTCGAGCGCTTCGCGCAGGCGCGCGAGCTTCTGCCGGACCTGCTCGGTCATGGCCTCCCTGTCGGTTGCCCGCTGCGCGGCGGCGGGGGTCGCTGCGGTCGCCGCCGGCTCCTGCGAGCTCGGATTCGCCGCGAGGGCAGGGGTGGCCGTTACCGCAAGCAACGGCAGGACGAGATAGAGAGTACACTTCATCATCATTCTCCTTGGGTTTTCAGAAAAAGCCGGTCCGCCGACCGAACGAGAGGTCGGCTTGCGATGAATCCCCGAGCGCCGACCGGCGCACGCTCAGGGTGACACCCCGCTTGCCGCGGGCGCGGAAGTGGAGATCTGATGGATCGATGTTGTTGCGCTCGGCCCAGTCCTGCGCGTCGCGCTCGCTGGCAAAGTCGCCGATTTCGTCATGCTCGTAGGCCATGGTCAGTCTCCAGGATGGGCAGCCGGGGGAGGGGTTGGCGATTGAGGAAGGGACGGGGCGGCCTCAGCGAGGAGCGCGACCACCGTTGCCGCGAGCGCGACGGCGAGCATCGCGGCGATCGCCAGGCCGCGCACCGCCGGCTCGGAAGACAAGAAAACCAGCACCGCCAGCCAGACCAGAGTTGCCTGCGCGCGATCGAACACGCGGCCCGCGGCGTCGGGAGAAAAGGCAAACCGAGCCCTCACAGGTCGAGCCCCAGCGTCTTTTCCGGGCGCATCTGCTTCACCGGCGCCTCCGCCACCTTGCCGAGCACTGCGTCGAGCTTGGCCTTGAGCTCGGGGCTCATGCGGAGTTCGGGCACCTGCCGGGTATCGATCGGGTTCACATGGCGCGGCTCAACCTCGACCTTACCGGTGACTTCGAGCGCTGAGGTCTTGTTGCCGGGCGTGCGGTCGAGTTGCTGTTTCAGGCCTTCGAGGTTGTTGGTGACGACGGTCATGTCGTCAGTGGCGCGGGTATTGAGGACGTTCTGCGTGCGCTGGGTGGCAAGGTTGCGCTGGGTCGAAGAGATGACCTCGATCGCCTGTGGCTTGGTCATGCCCTGCGCCATGTGAGCGTTGAGCGCATAGCCAAGGTCGAGACGGCGCAGCATCGGATCGCCGGGGACCAGGACAAGCTGCCGCTTGTCCGCAAGTTCGACCCGGATGCCTTCTGCTCGCGCCTCGAGCACGGTGGCGTAGGTCGACTTGGCAATGTCTCGGGACCCGTCCTTGTCACGCCAAAACACGGTTTCGCCGTCGTGGAGGCGGATCTGCTTCTCTTCATGAAGCCCGAGCCGGTCGAAGCGGTGATCGGGATTGATCCGGTCAGGATCGATGACCTTGCGCTTGCCATCGCGCTCGAGCACGACCTTGCCGTCCTTGCGCACCTCGCTCACCCGGTATTCGCCGGCCTTGAGGCCGATCTCGCGCACCTCCATCCGCGCCTCAAGCACCTGACCCACCCGGTAGGTCGAGGCGAACCGCAGCTCCTCGCGGGTGGCGTTGACGCTCTGGAGGGTCGCCAGCGGCACGCCCGCGCCGCTCAATGTCCCTTCCTTGAGCAACCCCGCCTGGACCCGAGCGTTGATCTCGGCGCGATCGTCACGCCCGGCGGTGAAGATCGCGGTCGCTTCGCGCTTGTCGGGTTCGAGCGAGAGCCACAGCTCGGCGGCGCGGGCGACATGGTCGGGCCCTGCTTCGATTACGCGGCCGTGCGCGGCAAGCAGGTCAAGTGCGAGGCCGGCATGGCCCTCGTTCGAGAGCCCCGCAACTGCGAGGAGAAGCGGCGAGTTCTTCTGGCGTATGTTCTCATCCATCCGCACGGTCGCCTGACCAGAGGCCTGCGAGACCGCGAACATCTTGCCCTGCTCGATCGCCGACAATTGCTGGCGGTCGCCCATGAACGGCGCCTTGGCGAGGTCGAGCTGCTCGGCGAGCGTCACCAGGCGCAGCATGTCGCGCGAGGAAACCATCGAGCTTTCGTCGGTGATGATGACGGTATTGGCGAGCGCAGCCTTCGCTGCCTCGTAGCGCTCGCCGCTGCCTGCAGCGGCCGCCGAGCTGTAGGTATTGAGGAACCGGGCGATGGTATAGGCTTCGATCCCCGCCTCGCGCATCTGGTCGGCCGACATGCCCTGACCGCCGCCACCGCGCAGATCAGCGACCATCTTGTTCTGGAAAGCGAGCCCGACAAGCTTCACGCCTTCCGCGTCCAGCACCTTGTCGAGTGCGCCTAGCAGGGTGGATTTGCCCGCACCGGCGACGCCCTGGACGTTGAGGAAGCGATCGCCGCCTGAGAGGATCGCCACGCCCGCCGCGAGTTGGCCTTCGTTGAGTTGCCAGGTGTCCACCCCGGCACGCTCGCGCCCAAGTTCACGCGCGGCCTCCTGCAGCCGGGTCATCGCCGCCTCGGGCGGCATGAAGGCGCGGCCCTCGCCATGACCCCGCTCGATGGTGTCAAGGATGCGTTGCTCCATGGCCAGTGCGGCCGGCGTGGTCACGAGATCGGAGTGCCCGTCGAGCCGGTCCGACTTGCCGGGGATCAGGTGCCCGTCGCGAATGAGCTCGCCAATTCGCTGGACCACTGCGCCGCCCTCGAGGCCCTTGATATGGAACCCCAGCGCGCTCGCCAGGATTGCCTGCGGCGAGAACGCTGCCTCGCGCTCGGAGAGATGACGGATCGCCGAAGCGGTGGCGTGCTGAGCCTTGATGGTGGCGGCCGACAGGAACAATGCTGCGGCCCCGCTCACGGCAAGCGGACTTGGGGTGCGCAGCGCGGCGTTGATCCGGGTCGAAACTTCGCCGATCGCGGCCGTGGCCGTCTCGCGGAAGCTCGGCCGCGCCTCGACTTCGGCGCGCGCCTTGGCTGCGGCAACAAGAGCCTTGCCGTCGAACCCGAGCTCGGCCGCGCGCTGCTGCCAGCCCTCGACCAGTGCGCCGCGATCCTCGACCGCCAGCTTGGGATCGCGGGTATAAAGCGTGATCTGCTTCTTGGTTTCGAGGCGGGTTGCCCCGACCTCGGCGATCTTCGCCTCGATCTCGGTGGTGCGGGTCGAGAAGGCCTTGATCACCTCGGCGGGCACGCCCTTGATCTCGAACGACCCGTGTTTGCCGGCAGCCTCGGTTTCGTAGCCGAGCTTCTGCAACTGGGCGCGGAAGGCGGCGTGGTAGAACTGGCCGATCGTGGTGTTGTTCTTCCAGATCTCGCCGTTCCACAGCGCCTTCCAGGTGCCCTTGGGATCGCGAGTCAGATTGGCGACGACGGCGTGGATATGCCCCTGCGGATCGAGCGCGCGGCTCGTATCGTGGGCGAACAGGGCATAGACGAGGTTACCGGTCTTCTGGGGTTCGCCGCTGCGGCTGCGCTCATAGTTGCGGCTCTCGGCGAACTGCTTTTCGACAAGCTGCGACATGGTCGATTTGACCGCCGCCAGGTGCGCATCGATGATCCGCCGGTCGCCGCTGACCAGCGCCAGGATCGAGGCAGACTTGGGCATCGAGAAGGTGAGATCGAGACCCAGGCGCCGACCTTCGACCTGCCCGACCATCTCGCCGTCGGGCAGCCGCCCATTGAGCACGCCCTCGAACGCATCGCGCTCGACCTGCCCCTCAAGCCCCAGCGCGCGCGCACCTTCGCCGCCCCAGACCCCCGCTTCCGCGTGCTCATCGGCCGAGTAGTAGTTGTCGTTGGCGAAGTAGTCGGCAGCGCCGCTCGACGACCGGACGGAGGCGATCGAGTGCATGGCCTAGAGCTCCGGTCCGTCGTCACGGGAATGCGATTGGTCCTCGATCCCCTTGGCGGTCTTCGCGCCGCGCTCAGATTCCTTGTCGGGGATGGCGGGGTCATTGAGTTCGCGGGACCCGACGGTGCGCTGCGCGGCAGGCTTGGACGCGGAACTCTTTTCAGCCTTCTGACTCGGGTCCTGCTCGCGGCTATTGGTGCGTTCGTTCTGAGGCGCTTGCTCCAGACGAAATGCCATCTGCTTGCCGACACTGGGATCAGGATTTGGTCCATCGGGCATGATTTCCGGCGCATTGGCGTCGGGCTCGAGCGCCGGTGACAACGGCACTGCGGGGTCGCGCCCAAGGTCTTCGCCGCGCGGCTCCAGTTCCGGTTCGCCGCTGCGGTCCCGGCCGCCGGTCTCGGCGACTTCATCGTCACCCTTGGGCATGGAGATGAACTCGATAGGCTCGACGTTCTCGCGCAGAATGTAGCCCTCTGCGACCTTGGGGTAGTCCTTGTAGGTGAGCCTGATCCGCGCCGCATCGAACCCTTCCGGAAAGACCAGGAACCCGCGCAGCGAAGGCAGGCGCATGATGTCATCGGGGATCACCAGCGGCTGCACTTCCGAGCGCGGGGTAATGGTCGCGGCGTCGCGGATGTTGGAATAGCCGTAGCTGTAGGCCTCATCCATCATCCGCACTTCGCGGTGACCAATGTAGTCCGAGCAGTGCTCGGCGGTGTCGCGATCGGCCGCTGCCAGGATCAGCTTGGTGCGGGCCAGCGAGGCAAGGTTCTGCGCGCCTTCCTTGCCATAGGTCTCGGCTAGCTTGGCGAAGGAATGGATGCCGAGCACGAAGGCGCCGCCAAAGCCGCGCGCAGTCTGCAAGCCGTCTTCGATCGCTGGCAGGCGGTGCAGCGCATGGACTTCGTCGAAGAAGAACCAGGTGCGCAATGACCGGGTGCGCGGCAGCCGCATCAGGGTATGCACCGCAAGGTTCATCCACAGCGACAAGAGCGCCCGGTTGAGCACCAGTTCGTTATGCGAAGAGGTAATGAACAGGATCGAGCCCGGCTTGTCCTGGTGGCGAATCCAGTCGCAAATCGAGAAGGGTTCCTTGCCTTCGGGAATAAACAACAAGGCCTGGGCATTGGTGTTGAGAACTGCACGGACAGACTCGGCCATGCGCGCCGCGACTGGCGCGGTCAGCGGCTCGGCAATGGTATTGCGAAGCAGTTCGTGGACCTCTTCAAGGTCGGCCATCATCAGCCGGTAGGCGAGTGCGGCGTTGGTCGCCTGGCCGAGCTTCATGAGCTGGACGCAGGTCTGCACAAACAATGTCCTTGCTCCCAGCATCCAGAAGGGGTCCGAGCCGCCGCCGTCGGTCGGCAAGATGGCTGATGCGATCGCGGTGAAGTCGGCGTAGTTCTTGCCCTCGTCGAACAGCGACCAGCTCGGGCAGCGCTCGTCCATCGGGTTGAGGATCGTGTCGGTCTCGGGGTTATAGAACGCCTCGACGTAGGCCCCGGTAAGATCGAACACGACCGCCCGATCCTGGCGCACGCGCATCTGCGCGATCATGTCCCGCATCTGCGTGGTCTTGCCGGTCCCGGTCGACCCGATCATGATCGTGTGAGCCTGTTCGCTCCGCCACGGAAACGATACGCCGGCGATGTTGTAGACGTGGTGGATGCCGGCGGCCTTGCGCTCGGCAAAGCTCATTTTCATGACGTCGTCCATGGTCTTGCCGGGCATCCGTTCGGCAATCTCCTGGGCAAGCGCGGCGCTGTTGTGCTGGTTGATCACGGCGGCAAGCTCCTTGGCGTCGACCAGCATCGCGCCGCGCTGGTGGCGTTCTTCGAGGATCGCCTTGCCGCGCTTGCGCGAGAGGTCGATGAACCAGACCGAAAGCGGCACCGCGACGAACAGCGAGATGAACAGCGAACCCCAAATTGCGCGCATCAGCTTGTTCCAGGCGATGACGACATCAGGGTGGCTGGCGATCATCGAAACGGGGGCAGGGATCACGCGGCCGGAGGGCAAGGTTAGGTTGAGGATCTTGCGCGGGCTGAACTCCATGAAGCTCCATCCCTCCGCATAGATCCGCATCAGGATCATCTGCACTTCATGCTCGTGAAGCAGCAGCGCGAGGACGATCGAGAGCGCGATCAGGAACGTGAAGAACCACACCAGCAGCGGCATCTTCGCCGAGGAAAACCACATCAGGAATTCGTGCGTGATGAGCTGCGAGCCGCGAGTGAAATTGCCCGCGTTGCGCGGCATGTTCCCGCGCGCCGAATGGTGCTTGAGCTGGCCGGGGCGGGCCTGATCGGACCAGGTGTCAGGACGACGCATAGAGCGCCTCCACGCGGCGGTCGGCTTCCGCCATCAGGGCTTCATGCGCATCGGGAAACTGGCGCTGGATCAGGAGATCGATGCCGAGGAACAGATACTCGGATGAGAACTGCCGACGCCGCTCGGTTTCGGTGCTGCCGGCGAAGGCTTCGAGGTACAGGGTGAGCGCGTCGCGCAGAATGATCGAGGGCGTCAGGCCGCGCGCAGCCTGAACCTTCTCGACGCCATTTGCGAGGTCGCGCGGTATCCGAACCGTGAGCCGGACTTCATCTGCCATAACCAGACCCTCATCAGGGCCTGGTGGGAATTGCGCAGCGCCGTTTTAGGCTATGCGGGTCTCATTGGCAATGCCGAGGGTGTCAGCGGGCCATGTCAGACAGGGTCTGACGCAGGAATGACGGTATTCTGCGGGGTTTGGAGGATGTCAGACCCCGTCGGACATTTGCTCTTGGCCCAAACCCACGCATTTCCGTCATTTTCCAGACGGTCCTGCCGTGTACGGTCTGCACCTCTTCCCCTTGATCCTGTAGCGTTGATGGCTCGCGGGTTTTGGTGATTTTGCCCGAATCCGGGTGGGCCTTTCACGGCCTGCCAACGGTAGCCTGGGCCGCAGGATTGCACGCAGTCTGCAGATCCGACCGGGGCGATACAGGGCAGGGGGCTTGCCAAGCTGGCCAGGATGACGATCCTCGCGCGCGGGAGGTTTCAGCACCAACCCAAGAGGTACAATCATGGCCAGGAAAGGAAGTCTCGAAGCGGAACGAGCAGCGATCGCGAAGGAGCGTCAAGCGTTGGAAACGCGCGAGGCGAAACTGCGTGACAGCGAGCGGGCGGCAAGCGTTGAACTGATGCAGAAATCGGTTCTCGGCAAGGCGCCGTTCGAGAGGGTCGAAGGCTTCTTCGCCGCTCTCGCAAAGCTCGGTCTGGACGAAGCCGAGAAACGCCTTCGGGCAAGCTGAAACCGGCCTTGCAAAAGGCCAGCGCAGCCGGGGTTCGATGCCCCGGCTGCGCTTTATCTGGACACGCAAAAAAGGGGGGCCGGAGAGCCCCTCAGCGGAGCCCTCCGGCGCTGCGAACTTTGGTCATTTCAGAACGGGCAATCCGCGTCCCATTCGGGATCCATCACCACGCTCATGAAGCTTGCGGCGCGGGCGATGTTCGCCTCGTCGAAGTCGTCAGCCATCATGCCGGGGACGGAATGGACGATCCGGTCGATCAGGTCCTGGGGCAGGGCGTTGTAATCGCCTTCGTCGATGGCGAGGAAGCAGCCGAACTCGTCCTCGATGACGTGCTGGTCGAAGAAGCTGTGCTGGGCCCTGATGCTGGCGGCGCGTACTGCGGCGTCATAGCTGATGGGGTCGAAAGCCGGGATGTCGAGGGTCTTGGTAAGAGCGTTCATGTGAGCCTCCTGTCAAAGGAATTGAAGAGGTCTCCTCGGGGATGGCCGAGCTTGGTCCGGGTCAGGAACGGGTCGCCCGCGGCCCGCCGCGCAGCGGGGGTGGGGGTGCCGATTTTTTCGCCTTCTTCAGGCGTAAAAATTGGGGGAACTGCCCTTCTTGACGCGGGCCAATGGCGGCCATCATGCTTGGCAAGTCTGCGAGAGTGTTTAACCCTGTTGGTCAGCGCCCCGGTCGCCCCAAACACGGGTGTTGCCTGCCCGGCCGATGCGAAGGCTTCGCGCCCCTGCCAGCAGGCCGCAAGGCCGTTACAGGCGGGGGCAAGAAGCGAGCGAGCCGGGCCATTATTTCGTGCGTCCCGATCGACAAAAAAGAAGGGCATCCGGCGGTGAGACCGGACACCCTTCTGGTTGATTGGGAAGGTGGCGCCCCCGCTCAGAACGGCGGGAGATCGTCGCCATTGGCAACCCGCTTCATCGCTAGGCGTTCAGCCTGCGCCGGGTCCTTGGCGCGCTGCGCTGGAGGCTCGTGCTGGGCCGATGCGTCGCGCACGATATGCAGGGGGATGCGGGCCTCACGCAGCCGGTCGGCAAGGTTCGCCTGAATGCCGCCGCCGCTACACACCACCGCCTCGACCGGCTTGAAGGCCAGCATGCGCGCATTGCGCTGATAGGGCGCCGAAGGTCCCCGCGAGGTATCGGGCTTGCACAGGATCACCGGCACATTGTGGCGCGATGCCCAGGCGGCTGCGATCACGTCCGCGCCCTTGTTCTGGGCGGTGGTTGCCAGCGCCATCGACGGCACCCGTGCGTGGATCGCATCGAGGTAGTCTTCAACGAGGGCAATGTCGGTGAACTGCTGCCCGCCCGAGAACACCACGACTGGTCCTGAGGGGGCGAACTGCTCGCGCCGCTGTGCCTTCTGCGCCGCGAGATAGTCGCGCGCCTCGATCATCGAGGCGTTGGTCTTGGACGAGACCCGCGAGCCGCGCACCGGCGAGAAGGGCCGGCCGGTCTCGACGAGGTAGATGCGGGCGGCATGGTCGCGCATGCATTCCATCGCGTCGCGGCATTCGGCGAGGCTGCGGGCCTGCATGGTCAGGTCTTCAAGGTCGGTCGCATAGACCTCGCTTGGATCGTATTCGCGCAGCTTCTCCTGCAGCCGGTTGGCCATCGCATCCTCGCGGTCATCGAGGCGTTTGGCGACGACGTGGAAGCTGTTGGCGATCCCCCAGGCGACCTCGCTGGCGAAATCCTCCATCCGGGTGTCGCGGAACAGGTCGAAGACCGTTGCCAGCATCATCTCGATGGCTGATTGCGCGGTCTCGGGATCGGGCATTTCGCTGCTGCTCGGTTCGTGCTCGATCGAGAGCTTGGCAAACTCGGTCTGCTCCATGAATGCCCGGGCGTAGTCGGGTGTGGCGATTTCACGCGCATAGTGTTCGGCAAGGTCGGCGAAGTTCGAGAAACGGTCCGTCATGATAACCTCCAAAAGGAATTTTCTCTCATCACACTGATGAAAGATGCCCATCGGAGGGACGCCGGAGTCAGGCAGTCAGGGACGGCGGCGCGAACGCGCTGCCGCCGCGAACAGCGGGCGCGGGGGGAGCCGATTTTTGCTCGCAAGGCGGTTAGCCGCCGCAGGCCAAAATCGGGGGGCACCCGCGATCCTTGACGGCCGCCAATCTCCCAGGCGTCATGCTATGGCGATGCTGATTTCGCTCAGCCACCGAGATGAGAGAGAGATTACGGTTTTGCCCCCGCACCCCTCTGGGCGTTCGGGGTTAACCGCAAAACGCCACTCCTCTACGCCCCGCCTGACCATCCTGAACGAGGACGGTCATGGGCGCGCGGCGGGGCGCTCTGGCTGCGCCAATTCTGGCGCGGCCCAACACAAAGCGGACCCCTTGCCGGAGACAGTCAGTCGGCCCGTGGCCCGGTGCATCGCACGGGCGCGGGGCGGCGACGAAGGCGGAGTGCAAGAGTGCCGGCGGCCCAACGCGAGGAACTTCGCACCCGCAGGAGCGCAGCCCGCAAGGGCGCGCGGGACCGAGTGCGGCAATCTTGACGGGGCCGCTCATTCGTTAGCGCGCTGGGGGAAGGGGAATTGCTTTGAGGATAAGATGCACAGGCTCGCCAAATCTGTTTGGAATGTTAGGATACGAGGCATGTCCAAGGCGAGCCTTGCCCCCCATGATGAACTGGCCCGGCGAAACCGGGACAGGCAGCGCCTTCGTGCAATCTTGCGGGAAGGGGCACAATCTGCGCCGGGATGTCCTGCTGATCAGCGATATTTCGCGGCGCTCCGTGCGCGGGTGGCGCAGTGTGCAGATGGGCCATATCCCGGGGCCAGTGCGTAATTCGCGAAAATTCGCTCATATTGCGTCTTAAGTATCATTTTGTCGCATAAAGCGCTTCTTAAATCTCGAATCTTCAGGTATGAGGCTCCGCAAGGAGCAAACAATGTCCAGAAATTCGCTCGCGGCGCTCCCTGAAGTTTTCGTTTCGGACGCAGCGATCTCCAAAGCTGTCTATCAGGCGGTGGAGCGCGGGGAATTGCGCAAACTTGGCTCGCGCCTCTACACTCGCAATCTCGGCGAGGAACCTGAACGACTGGTGCGGCGCAACTGGTACAACCTCGTCGCCGCATATTATCCTGATGCGATCATTGCCGATCGCACAGCGCTGGAAGGAAAGCCGGCCGAGGATGGTTCGGTATTCCTGATCTCGTCGAAGCGACGCGAAACCGAGTTGCCAGGCCTTGTCTTGCGACCGAGGTCGGGCCCTGCAGCTCTCGACAGTGATCGCCCGTTCAGTGGGGTCCGGCTAGCTTCGACGGCCAGGGCCTATCTCGAAAACATGCGGCCGACGCGCGGGCGCGGTGGCCGGATATCGAGAACTGTATCCCGCGCCGAACTGGAAGAGCGGCTCGACCGGATGCTGCGCAGCCAGGGTGAGGGGGCCATCAATCGGCTGCGTGACGATGCGCGGGCGCTTGCATCGGCACTCGACTACGAGGCCGAGGCCGCCGAGCTCGACGGCCTGATCGGCTCGCTACTCGGGACTCGCGAAGCGGTGATGCAGAGCGAAATCGGCAAGGCTCGTCTGGCGGGGCATCCGTTCGACCCGGCGCGCGTCGAAATGTTCGAAGAGCTGTTCTCGGCATTGCGCGAGACCGTACCGGAGCGCCGGCCCGTACCCGCGCGTAGCGCAGAGGCGACCTCGACCCTGGCGTTTTACGAAGCCTATTTTTCGAACTTCATCGAGGGCACCGAGTTCAGCGTCGAAGAAGCCGCCGATATTGTCTTCGAGGGTGTCATACCGACCGAACGGCCCGCGGACGCGCATGACGTACTTGGCACCTTCCGAGTGGTTTCGGACCTGGTCCGCATGAAGGTTCTGCCAAGCGATTATGCGTCCTTGCGCGAATTGCTCATGGACCGACATGCCGCCGTTATGGAAGCGCGCCCTGACAAGCTGCCGGGAGCCTTCAAGCAACGCGGCAATCAAGCGGGCGCGACAGTGTTCGTCGCGCCCGATCTGGTCGAAGGTACGCTCGATCGAGGCTTCGGCTTCTTGCAGGCCCTAGGCGAACCCTTCCAACGGGCCATTTTCATGATGACGCTGGTCAGCGAAGTTCATCCCTTCGCTGACGGCAATGGCCGGATCGCGCGGATCATGATGAACGCCGAGCTGCTGGCGCATGGCGAAGAGCGCATCATCATCCCGACGGCCTATCGCACCGACTACCTGAGCGCCCTCAAGGCATTCTCGCACAATCGCCAGACAGCGCCGCTGATCCGCATGCTCGATGTCGCGCAAGCATTCACGCACGCCGTTGACTGGAGCACCCTGGAATCGGCGCGGGCCATGCTGATGGCCAGCAACGCCTTCGATCAGGGTGAGGACGCAAAGCTTCGGCCCGTAGCCATCGGACTTGGCCGCACATGATCAGGCAGGAAGGTTGAACATGGAATTCGACGACCAGATGCGGCGCTTCTTTGGGACCGATGATCTCGGAGCGGTTTCACCCGCAGCAATGGCCAGCGGCGTCGAACGGATGCAGGTCGAGTTCGGGCTCGAGCCCGACAAGGGCCGCAGATTCGCGATGTGGTCCCTGCTCTACATGCTGGGCTCGGCACCCGACCTCGATGTTGCCTTCAAGGACGATCGCGACCGCGATGCGGCACGCACGTTCATGGACCTGCTGGACCAGGCGAATGAGGACGCAAGCGGACCGCGCTAAGGCGCTAACCGTTCAATGGAGCGTTTCGCCATCGCGATTGCGGACGGGTTCCCTGTCCGTGCAGTGAGCAAGCCACTCTATGGCACCATGGGTGCAGAACCAGTCGATCCCGAGTTCCTGAGCATACCATGCAGCTTCGCTCTCGCGGCCGGGCGAATAGGTGCCGGATCCCTCGTGCCAAAGCCCTGAGTTGGCGAGATAGTGCGGGATGTGGCGATTGGCGAGGTAGGCCTTCGCCGCCATGTCGCGCGTGTGCTCGCAGTCGCCTTGCATCCGGTAGGCAAGCAGCACGCGGGTGAATTCCATGAAGGCCGAGATTTCATCACGGTGCTTGTCGAGCAAGTCTTCCGCTGCCTGATAGGCATCCGACCGGATTAGCCATATCAGAAGGACGTAGCGCAGACCTTGATTGTCGTTCGGATTTAGGTCGAGCATCTCGTGCAAGTGGGCGATTGCGGCGATCCGCTCACCCTTGTCACAAGAATACCAGAGATCCTGAGCCAGCGCGAAACGCGCGCGCATATAAGGGCGGGTATCGAGAACCAGCCAGAAATCGCCCTTGACCTCGGCAAATCGTCGTTCGCCGACCGCGAGTTCACCGGCGCAAACCGCACGCAAAAGATATTCGCGGCGCTGCGAGTCCGAGAGATTGCGAAGCTCGGAGAGTTGCAGCCAGGCATCAGCACAAAGCGGCGACCGGGCGAGGGCCTTGCGGGCCAGCAAATTGCGACGCGTCCGGTCAGGCTCGTCCCAAGCGTCATAGGCAAACTGCTGCGCTTCGTTGATATCGTCGGAACTGCCGCCGCCGCCGCTGCTGGAAAGCTTGCGCAGTCCATCGCAATCCGGGAAGCGCTCGAGGTCGGAGCCGGATTGCTTGGACGTCATCTCAATTGCCTTCCCTCAGCGAATGACTGCGACGCTAACCCCGGCGGCGGCGGCAACGGTCCGCCACTGCTTGTCCGCAGTCAGGGCTGGGAGGCCATCGCGGCGGGCCAGTGCAAGGCAGAACCGGTCGCCGAGCGACAGGCCGGCTTCGGCCGTCGCGGCGCGCAAGCGTCCGGCGATCGTGGCAAGGCCGTGGTCCGCATCGACGATGGCCATCGGCAAGGGTTTCAGCATCGCATCGACTTCGCCCGCTGGCATGCCGGCGTGAATGAAGTGGCTGACGACTTCGGCAAAGTTGACGCTGGACATGCGAGCATCCGCGATGGCGTCGGCAACCTTGTCGGCTCCGGGCTCGTCCCGGAGCAAGGCAAGGAGCGCTGAGGCATCGAGCACCACTTCGCTCATTCGCCGGATTCCTCACGGCGGCGGGCAAGGAAGGCATCGACCGAGGCCTCGGACTTGCCGCCCGTGTACTTTTTCGCGAGCGCCTGCGCGTGAGCGATGGACTGCGCGACCGTTCGCAAGATGACGCCGTCCTCGGTTTCCTCGACCAGCAAGGCGCCGCCACCAGCGAGGCCGAGCCGCTTGCGGATATCGGCAGGCAGGCTCATCCGGCCGTTTGGCGTGATCGTCACTTGAACCGTCATGGCAGTGCTCCAGGTCGCTTGGCATGCCCCTACACGAGGCAATGTTCGGACATGAATTGCATCTTATGCCATAAAACAGAAAACGTGTCACATGCACCGCATTATGGCACGATCGTCCGGATTGATAATATATATTATGTTAATACCGATACCATAACTGTCCATGTAAACTGTGTCCAGTGTGATGGCGAAAGGCTTGCAGTCACGGGGGTCTTTCAACAGTATCAGCGACCGTGTCCACTCCGTTCGCTACGACGCCCTGGCAGGCTGCGCGCATCGAAATGCCCGGCGGTCGCCGGTCGTGGACGGTATTGGATGATGACGGCGATGTCGTCGAGTGCCTTCGTCACTGGATCGTCCATCTCGAACAGACCCATGCGTCACCAAACACGATCCGCGCTTATGTTCGCCACGTTGTGGACTTCGCTAGCTTCCTCGGCGCAAACGGCGCCGGCATCCATGAAGCCACGGTTGCGCTGTATGACAGCTTCCTTGCCTGGCGGCTTGCCCGCCGAAAGGATGCGCTGCCAAGTCCTCGGCTGATCCTGCTACGCAAGCAGGAAACGCGGATTCTGGCACCATCGACGCGCAACCAGATCCAGCTCGCGGTCAAATCGTTCTACCGCTTTTACAACGGCACTGACGACTTCGCGGTCGATACGACCGAGGTCACAAAGGCCTATGACGGCCACCGGATCTACAAGCCGTTCCTTGAGCATATCAGCCAGCGACGGACGACACGGCGCAAAGACCGTTATCTCTCGGGCGATCCCGGCCGGGTCCAGCAGCAGGTGCTCAAGAAGCGGCTGACGCCGAGCGAGGTTCTGCGGCTGATCGAGGCCTGCGGGCTCGCGCGCGACGCCTTCCTGGTCGTGCTGCTCTACAACACCGGCCTTAGGATCGGTGAAGCGCTGGGCCTGCGCCATGTCGATATCGATCTCGCCGAAAAGGTCATCTGGGTCGTTCCGCGCGAAGACAATGCCAATGAGGCCCGTGCGAAATCGGGCCGGACGCGCGGTGTGCCGGTGCACGACTACGTGCTCAACATGTACGTCGATTACATCACCAGCGACGAATATCTGCCAGCCTTCGAGTCCGGCGCCGAGTACGTCTTCACCAATGTCAAAGCCGGCGTCATCGGGCACGCCATGAGCCTGTCCTACGCGCAGAAGCTCGCGGGCCTGCTGGAGCAGCGCACCCATATCGCCTTCAGCTGGCACATGTTCCGCCACAGCCATGCATCCGAGGCGATCGCGGCGGGATACAGCCTGCTCGAAGTGGCCGACCGGCTCGGGCATGCCAGCCCGCAAACGACAGCGGCGTTCTATCAGCACCTGTTCGCCTCGGAAATCCGCAGGCTTTACCTCACAGGACCCGACGAGGTGCATGAAAGGCTTGAGAAACTTCGCGAGGCTGAGCTGCTCGGAAAGGATCTGCGATGGGCCTGACGCCGCTGGCGCTCGTCGGCGGCACGCCGCACGATACCGATCGCTACAACAACTGGCTTGAGGGGCGCCTCGCGGAGATATCCCCCCTCCTCGTCGCCAATCCCATTTGGTCGGACGCCATGATGGGTGAGGTGTTCGGCCATCCCTGGCTGAGCCAGACATACGCAAGCTTGCCGCTTCAGGCTGCGGTTCCGGTACTCACCAACGAGATCAAGGCTTACCTGGCGGTATCCGTTCTCGACGATCGCAAGGCGGACGCCCACTGGTTCCAGCGCCGGATCCCGGTGATCCGCTATCTGGTAGAGGAAGGCGCGGACCTGCTTGGTCACTTTGAGGCGGGCTGCCTTGCCGACATCCCTCACCCCGGCTTCGCGCCATCAGATGACGAGGGTGCGCGCAAACGGAACCACCACAACGATGCAGTGCTGGAGTGCTACGCCGCCTGGTATGGCGCGAATTATGGACGGCGCAGGCAAAGCCAGACCCGCCAGTGGATCCGGGGCGGCAAGATCGTCACCAGCGAGTTCCGCTCACCGGAAGTGCAGCTGTTCGGTGATATCCATCGCTTCGCGATCATCAACCGGGCGCAGATGGCACCGATGCATGACCGCGACATCATCCTGCTCAACGATCTCTACAGCGAGGAGGACACACGCTTCCGCGATCGGCAACGGCGAAGCGACACCTATATCAACTTCCTGAACTTCGAGCCGTGGCTGCGCCCGCTGATGCGCGGCTTCCTGCTCGACAAGGTCGCACATGGGGAATTTGCGCCAAGAACGGTGATCGCGATGCGATCTCGGTTACGGCTGTTTGCGCAGTTCCTCCACGAAGAATCCGTCGCTGGTCCTGCGAAGATCAACGAACTAACGATGGAGCGCTATCTTGCATGGGGAAACGCGCGCAATGCCGCCGGCAAGAACTGGTACACCGACATCGTCCAACTGATGCGGGCAGCACCGGTGCTACTGCCGGGGGAATGGCCGCGGATCGCGCTCGACAAGCGCGCGGCGCGGCGCATCCGTTACAAGCAGGCACCGGATGACCCGCGCAACCGGCTCTACGCTTCGCGAGAGGGCGCCAACCGGGCGGCGCCTCCTGAGGCCTTGGCCGCGATGATGGCCAGGCTCGATGAACTGCCTGCCCCTATCCCGGTAATCTTCATGATCGGGATCACCACCGGTGCGCGAGCCGAAGACCTGCATGCCTTGCTCTTCGACTGCCTGCGGCCCGATCCGCACGACAAGCGGTTCATGCTGTTCACGTTCTGGCAGAACAAGGTCAGCCGCTGGAACACCAAGCCCTTGCTGGCGACCGATCCCGCGCACCGGGCCATGATCGAGTTGATCGAAGCCCAGCAGGATCGCGTCCGGCAGCGTTACGGGCGCGCCACGAAATACCTGTTCCCCGTCTTTTACGGCAAGCGGGAATCGTTCCTCGGCTACAACTGGACCTTGCAGGAGCTCAGGATGCTGTGCCTCAGGCACGGGATCGTCGATGGCGAAGGCAAGCCGTTCGACTTCTCATGGCATCCGTTGCGCCACCATCGAGGGACACAAATGGCGGCCGAAGGCCACGACATCCTGAGCATCATGTTCGAGCTCGGCCATGCCTCGCCGGATATGGCGTCGATGTACGTCAACAAGCGTCTCGATCTCAAGAAGAACGCCTTGCTGCGAAAGGGTGGCGGCCAGTTCTTCACAATCGCGGGCAAGGTCGACGAAGCGGTCGGCGATCTCCTGCTGCGCAAGGAAACCATGCTGGCCACGCGGGTCTGCGGCGGCGCCTGCACGCTGCCAGGGCAACTCGGCGAATGGTGCGAGCACGCCCACGCCTGCCTGACCTGCCGGTTCTTCCGCGCCGATGGCGGCGACGTGGAGCACTTCCGCTGTGAACGGGCCGGACTTTACGCCGCGATCGAAGGGCTCGAGCAGGAAGCGCAGAACTACGAGGAAGGCGGACAGACCCGCATGGCCGACATCACGCGAAAGCGCCTGCAACGCAATAAGGATGCGGTCCACAACACCGACACCATCATCCGCTCCATCGAGGAGCACGGCCTCTACAAGGGTGAAAAGCAGCGCTACAGGCCGGCCACTGCTCGAGAGGAAGCGACGTCATGACCATGGGACCGGATCTGCGGATCGCAACACTCAACGATGCCCGCAGCCGTCGTAGCGCAGAGAAGCGCGCTGCAGTCGAGGATGCGATCATGCGGCTGCGCGACACCAGGCAGGCTGTGACGTTCGTCTCGGTGGCACGTGAAGCAAAGGTCAGCCGCCAGTACCTCTACAACAACTTCGCCGACGAGATCGGCGAGGAACGCGTCGAAACCCGCGCGGAAACCGAGGTGATAGACGGCAAGAAGGTCCCGCTGCGAACGCCCGAGGAATATCGGCACATCGAAGCGGCACTCCGCAACAAGATCGAGCGCCTTGAGACCGAGCTCCGGGATGCCCGTGCCGAAAGGGCTAAGGCGGACCGAACGGCCGAGCGTGAGCGCGGTAAGGCGGAACACTGGCGTCAGCTCTACACGGCTGTCCTAGCTCGCGTATCACCGGGACAGTCGCCCGAGCCGCTGCCCTCCTCTGAAGACTGAACCGTCACGCTGCGATCGGGTTACGATCAAGCGAGTAGGAAGTGAGCCGCCTACGGCGTCTTGCACTTCCAACTCCCTTGATCGTCCAAATTATGAGCGAAACACAATGGACAGGTTTATCGCCTGCAAACCATTGAAACTAGGACACAAGACACGAATTGGTGTTGATATATGTTAAATGAAATCAAGGACTTAGCCTGATTTCAGGCGCTATCCGGCATCGGTAGCGCCAAAGGCAACGCCAAGTTTCTTGCGCGGCTTGGCCGTCTTTGCGGGTTCAGCCTTGGCCTTCGGCTTCTGTCCGGGCTTGCGGCCGAGCCCGATCCGGACCGCGAGTTCCTTGCGCTTGGCGGCATATTCCGGCGCGACCATCGGATAGTCTGCCGGCAGGTTCCAGCGCGTGCGGTACTCAGCCGGGGTCATGCCATGGTCGGTGCCGAGGTGGCGCTTGAGCATCTTCATCTTCGCGCCGCAGTCGAGACAGGTCACGGCGTCGGGCTTGACCGACGCGCGGACCGAGACTGCAGGCGTGAGCTTTTCCTCGAGCGGCTCGGGAGCCTGGCCGAGTGTGGCAAGCGAAGTATAGACCGACTGGATCAGGCCCGGCAGATCATTGGCCGAAACCGAATTGTTGCTGACATGGGCGGAGACGATGTCGGCAACGTGGTCCAGCAGGGTGTCGTCAGCCATGATCTTTGCGCTTCCTCGAAGTGGCGATGCCAGACCCTATGGGTCCAAGCGAGGAATTGCCAGTTCATGGGCGCGTATTCACGCGGCCCATGAACAAAAAAATGGGGCCAGCATTGCTGCCGGCCCCGTGAAAGTCTTGGGAGAGGATGCCTGAAAGGCAAGCCTGATATGGGTCGCGGGCACCTATGCTGCAAGTGCGAAAAGAGCCGCCGCCGTTGAATTTTTCGCACCGAGCTTCGTCCGAGATGCCCGAAGGGAGGCGGCAGTGCCGCCTCCCCGGCTCGGTTCAGAGGAAGAGGACTTCCTCGGAGACGATCTCGACCGCATAGCGCTCGACGCCTTCCCGATCGGTCCACTTCGAGTAGTGGAGGCGGCCCTGGACCTCGACCAGATCGCCCTTCTTCTTGTGCTTGGCGACCGAAGTGCCGAGGCCGTTGAAGGCGGTGATGCGGTGGAATTCGGGGATGGTCTCGGTGTAGCCCGCCTCGTTCTTGACCGTCTTGCCGTCGACCAGCTTGGGGCGGTCGGTAACGAGGGTGAACGAGGTGATCGCGGTCTCGCCGGCGTGGCGGGTTTCGGGGGCGGACGCGATGCGGCCGATCAGGATGACGAGGTTCTTCATGGGTTGTCTCCGGTCTTGAATTCGGCGGAACCGCCCGCCGATGACCCAGACAGGCGGCGCCGTTAGGCCCGGGCCCGCACCGAACGCAGAGAGGGAAACCCAAAAGCGAGGAGTGGTGCGGCAAGCCCGAAGGGCTTCACGGTCCGCTGCTTTTGGGTTGCGGCCAGGGACTGGCGCCGCAGGGTTCATCGGCAAACGAAGGGCGGTTTCGTCAATTCATGCCGGAAATCAGCAAGACCCTGGCCCCGTCAGCTTTGGTCGCCTTCCAGCACCGCCCCGATCTGCCCACGCGGCGTATGCGCACCCCGCCCTCACCGGCCCCGCCGCCCAGCCCGGCGGCATCGTCAGAACGAGGCGCTCCGACCACAGCCCCATACACCAACGCCGCCTCGGCCCTTGGCACCGGAGCCGCACAAGTGCGCGCGTTTCGAGGTCCGCGCAGCCGCCCACCGCAGTGGACCTTCAGCGCCAGGGCCGCGCGAGACCCTGCGAGATGAGGTAGTCACCGGCGTCCACGCCACCCACCGACACGGTGGCCAGCGTCCGCCCGTAGGGATCGGTCCCGAGCCGTTCGATCATGACCCGGCCGCGCGACAGCAGCCGGACGAGCGCGACGCGCGAGGCTTCGCCCGCGGCAAAGTCACACCAGGCATAGGACCGGCGTCGGTCCTGACATTTGGGGCTGTCGGGTAGCTCCGGCGCGTCGATGTTGGCGATCCGCACCCGCTCGCGGCCGCAGCGGATCGTGTCGCCGTCGTGAACCGATGGCGAAAGGCACAGGACGGCGGCAGCGAGAACGACAGGCATGGTCGGAACCCTAGCAACCTCTCCCGTCAACGCCAATGGCCCCGATCGTCACCCGCAGGGCCGGCATCCCATGCCGGCTTGGCTAGGCTGGCGGCGGCGCGAAAGCGTCGCCGGCCGCCAGCCAAGTAGAGCGGGTTGCCCCAAGCCCGCGCGGGGCGCGGGCGCCGGGGTGCCCCCTTCCCTCTGCAATTTCCGCCTACAGCTTTCCAGAAATCCGCAGGCCCTTCTGCCCGGCAGGATAGACCTCGACCGCGCTGGCGCGGGAGCGTAGTCTGGCTGGACCGCCGCGGTGTTCGCGGAGCGGAACCGCACGGGAGTGGGCGATGGCCGCAGAACCACAGATGCCCAGCGCGCTGCAGGTGGCCGAAGCGCTATCGCAGGTCCTCCAGAAGAAGCTCGGCGACCCGGCTGCCGAACAGGTGGTGCTATCCCGCGAGGAAGCCGCGCTGTGCCTCGGTCTGGTCAACGGCGTGGTCGAGAACCTTGAAACCGAGCAGCGGAAGCCCTGAAAGGCCCCCCCCCGGACCGTGACAAAGTTTTTGCGCGGGGCCCGCGAACCGTTTTGCCAAAATGCGCCCTCTTGCCTTGTGAGGAGCGGCAGAACGCCGGCTCCTGGCAAGCCAAGAAGGAGCTTGAAGCCGATGTTCTATTCCAAAAACGTGCCCGGTTGGGAACGTGTCCTGCGCCTCATGATGGGCATGGGCGCGCTCGCCTTTGCCTGGATCAACTGGCATGTCTCGCCGATGGCGGTGATGGCGGGCGTGATGGGCGCCATGCTGGCGATGACGGGATTGATCGGGTTCTGCCCGGCCTGCGCGATGGCGGGCCGCAAGCTCGAGAAAGCCAGGCTGGACAAGAGCAAGTAGCGATGGGCAACAGGCAGCAAAGCGAGACAAGCCGCGGCGAGTTGATCCTCGCCGCGCAGGGCGGTGACAGTGTCGCCATCGGCCGCCTGCTCGCCAGCTGCCAGAACGACATCCGCCGCTATGCCCGGCGGCACTGTGCCGCCAGCGACATCGACGATGCCGTCCAGGAAACCCTGCTGGTGATCACCCGCAAGGTCGCGAGCCTCAGGGCCGCGGCGGCGTTCACGGGCTGGCTGTTCACCGTCATCCGCCGCGAGTGCCAGCGGCTTGCCCGCGCGATGCTCAGCCAGGGTGCCGAACCGCTCGATGTGGCCGAACAGCGGATCTGCACGCTTCCCGACGAAACCCTGCGGCTCGATGTCGCCGCCGCGCTGGAATCGCTGCCGGCGCACTACCTCGAGGTGATCCTGCTGCGCGATTTCGAGGAACTGACGATCGCCGAGATCGCCGGGCGGCTCCATGAGCCGGCAGGGGCGATCAAGAGCCGCCTGCACCGCGCCCGCGCGCTGGTGCGCGAATACCTCTCGCACGAGGCGGCAACGCCTTAGCGGACCGACAAACCGAGTTCGCCAAGCAGTTGCCCGGCCTGCTCGCGCGAGATCGTCGCCCCGCGAAACAGGTTGGCATCGACCAGGCGCAGCCCGCCAAGATTGGCACCGCGCAGGTCCGAGCCTTCGAAGCGCGATCCCGCGACCATCGCTTCGCGCAGGCTGCATTCCTCGAACACCGTCATGCGGAAGTCGCCCTTGCGCAGGTCCGCACCGGAGAGGTCGACCCGGCGCAGGGTCTCCTTACGGAACGAGAAGCCGGGCAGCTTGGCGCTGACCAGCAGCACTTCCTCGAAGTGGATATGCATGGCCCGCGCTTCGGAGAAATCCGCACCGGTGAGCTTGGTCCCGACGAACTTCGCCGAGGTCAGCGTCGCGCGCCGCCAGACGGAATTGTTGAAGTCCCCGCCAGCGAACGCAGCCTCGCTGAGATTGGCACCGACGAAACTCACAAAGGGTGCCCGGCAGCCTTGCCAAATCGAGCCTTCAAGCTTGGCAGCGCTGCAATCGGCCTTGCGCAGATTGCAGCGTTCGAAGCGCCAGCCCGTGAGGTCGAGCCCGGAGAGGTCGGCCTCCTCGAGGTCGCAATCAGTCACGACCTGCGGCGCGCCGCCAGTGAGCGGTGCGAGATCGGAACGCGTCAGCGTCAGCCCCGAAAGGCCGCGAGGAGAAAACAAGTCGTCCATCCCCCTGCCCTAGCCGCCGGTAGCCAGGGCCGCTAGGCTCCGCACCATGACCGAAATACGCGGCAATCTGCCGATCCTGCTGTTCGCAGCCCAGGCTGCGTTCGAGGATTGGCTCGCGCAGCAACCGGAAGGCGCCCCCGGCGCATGGCTGCGCTTCGCGAAGAAGGGCGCTGCAATCACCAGTCTGACCAAGGCCGAGGCGATCGATGCGGCGCTGTGCCACGGGTGGATCGACGGCCAGCTCGACAAATACGATGCGGAGAGCTGGCTGATCCGCTTCACGCCGCGCAAGGCCCGCAGCAAGTGGTCCGAGGTCAACCGGACCCGGGCCGAGGAACTCATCGCGGCAGGGCGGATGCGTCCGCGCGGGCTTGCCGAAGTGGATCGCGCCAAGGCCGATGGCCGCTGGGCGGCGGCCTATGCCCCGGCGAGCACCGCTATGGTCCCAGAGGATCTGGCCCAAGCACTTGCCGCAAGTACCAAGGCCGCGGCGTTCTTCGCCATGCTGACCGGCGACAACTGCTACGCGGTGCTCTACCGCATTGGGGCAGTTAATCGGGCCGAGACCCGCGCGCGCAAGATCGCCGAGTTCGTGGCCATGCTCGCTCGCGGCGAGACCCTCCACGGCTGAACCAGAGCCGACTCAGCCCGGTCACCGGACATCTTGCCGGGACGGAATGCGCGGCATAGACTGATCCTAGCGTCCCCATCCGGGGCCGCGTCCAACCGAAGGAGATGCGCGAGAGGTCGAACGGGCAGCGTCGATCGCGAGAAATTGGAGCAGAACCCAATGATCCAGCGATACCGTGTGCTCGGCCGCAGCGTGGCCGAAGGCGATGAACTTCAGCCGCTTTTGGCAAAAGCCTACGCGCAAAAGGCCCAGGTCCTGTGCGAATGCCGCAAGGGGACCGACCTGCCGCTCTACATTTCGCACAGGAACGACCGCTACGTGCTGGCGCGCTGGCCGGGCTCTGGCGCGCGGCACGCGACCGCCTGCGACCACTACGAGGCGCCCGATTACCTGACCGGCATGGGCCAGGTCCGCGGCGCGGCGATCATCGACGATGAGACGAGCGGCGAAACCAGCCTCAAGCTCGGCTTCCCGCTCTCACGTGGCAGCGCCCGGCTCGCGCCCGCGGCGATAACCAACGACAAGCCGACGGTGAAATCGTCGGGCCAGAAGCTGTCGATGCGCGGGCTGCTCCACGTCCTATGGGACCGCGCCGAGCTCACGCACTGGCATCCCAAGATGGCAGGCAAGCGCAGCTGGTTCGTGGTGCGCCGCGCGCTGCTCGAGGCAGCCGCGTCATGCCGGGCGAAGCAGGAGGCCCTTCCCCATGTGCTGTTCGTGCCGGAAAGCTTCAAGCTGGAGGAGAAGGAGGACATCCGCGCCCGCCGCCGCACCGCGCTCGAGCGGGTCTACCGCTCGCGCGACGAGATGATGGTGGTGGTCGGCGAGATCAAGGAGATCGTCTCGGCCCACGGCGCGGAGCGGATCGTCCTGCGCCACGTCGGCGACATGCCGTTCGTGATGGACACCGATATGGCGCGCCGGTTCCACAAGCGGTTCGCGGGCGAACTCGCGCTGTGGCAGGCGCAGCATGGCAGCAAAGCCGAGCAGGATCACCTGGTGATCGCGGGCTCGTTCGCGCGGCGGCGCGAAGGCACCTTCGACCTGATCGAGGTCGCACTGATGCCGGTGACGCCCGAATGGCTCCCCTACGAGACCAGCGACGAGCGCTATCTGATCGCCAAGGCGGTCGCCGAGAAGCGCCGGTTCGTGAAGGGCCTGCGCGTCAATCTCGACGTCGACATGCCGATCGCGAGCCTGGTGCTGAAGGACACTGGCGAGGAAGCCTGCGCGGTGCATATCCATGACCGCGACAACGAAGTGGCCGAGCCGCTCGAGGCGCTGCTCGCCGGGCAAGGCGTCGCGCACCGGTTCTGGAAGGAAGGCGAGCCGCTCCCGGCGCGCGTCACGCGGCAACGACGCTGGGAAGCGCAGGCCGCAGCCTGATCGTCCTCAGTCTTCCGGACGGGGTAGCGGCCGGGTCGGCAGGAGATCGACCCGGCGCGGACCCGGTGATGCCGCGCGCAGCGCTTCGAGGCGCGCCGGGACTTCATCGGCGTGCTGGGTGATCTCGAACCGCTGCAGGGAGACGATGGTCCAGACCGCCAGGTCGGGGTTGTCGGTCACGTGGACCGAGTAAGCGAGCGGCAGCTTCTCGGGGTAAAGCCAAAGCAGCAGCACCGGGAGCGCCGCGAGATTAGGGTGGCCATCGATCGCCAGCAGCGTGAGCACGCCGGTGTCGCGGTCGTAGCGGCAGGTGATCCCGAGCGGTTCGGGATGCCCGACGAGGCCGAGGATGGTTTCGCGCGCCTTGGCGCCGAACACCGCATCGAGTTCGCCCGGCGGCTGTGCGGCCGGGTCGGTGGCGAGATCGGCGAGAAACAGTTCGACCGCGGCGAAGCGCGCGGCCTCTTCGCGGGTGCAGGTGATTTCGAGAGTGAGCGTGCGAGACGACATGGTCTGAGGGCTTTCGCTTGGCATCGCGCAGCACCGCTGCCCGGCGTCATGACGCCGGGATACGGTCAAGAACGGCGCAAATGCGCGGGGTTGAAGGGTCAGAGGACGAGGTGACGTTCGACGTGCGCGCTCTCGCGGGCGCGCTGGAGGTTGTAGACGGGCACGCCGTATGTTGCGGCAATGCGCAGCGCCTGGCCGGTGCCGCCCGAGGCTTGGCCGTCGGCGGTCCAGCACAGCACGAATTCCGAAGGGCTATCGAGCGCGGGGCCGAGCACCTGGAAGACGTTGCGGGTGTGAAGGTCCTGGACGAAGCGCGAGAGAGTGCCAAAAGCCGGATGGTGCGCCGCGGCGATCTCGCGCGCCCTGCCCCAGACATCTTCGCCCAGCGTGCCCGCATGAAACGCGCTTCCCGAGCCGCGCCAGCCCGGCACCGGCAGGAAGATCTGCGCCGCCTCCCCCGCGCCGTGTTCGAACGCACTATCGGCGCCGATCGCATGGCCCGAACGCAGGACATAGCCGCGCTTGAGCAGGGCAAATGCGGCGCGGGTCATCAGGCTGAGCACTTCGGGCGGCGTCCTGCGCGCGCCGATCCCGGAATAGAAGCGAAGCATGGCCGGTCTCCCCAATGGAACACCGGCTCCAAGCCCCCTCCCCTCACTGGCCGTCGGCGGCGTCCGGGTACCAGTCGAGCACCGGCGGGTCGGGATGGCCCACATCGAATGCGGCAATGGCCGCGTGGGTAATCCAGGTCGCGGGGCTGCGCAGCGCGACATAGGCGCCGTAGAAGCGGCCACGATGCTCGACGAACTGGGCATGGACATCCTCGGCCACCGCCTCGCTGACCAGGAACCCCGGCATGCCCCGGACGTGGACTGGTGGGAGGACGCCGAGCATGTCGTCGTGGAAGGCCTCGCTCACCCGGGACAGCGGGAAGCGGGCGAGAAGTTCGGCAATTGCCGTGTCACGGTTCTCGGTCATGGCCTGGCTCCTCACACGAGAACGAACGGCGGGATGGTCAGCTCGGCGCGGGCCATCTCTCGCTTGAGCTCACGCAAGCGAGTGAAGCCCTTGATCCACGACGGCGGAAACAGAACCCATTCGTCCTCGCTCGCCGTGTAGTCGCGCAACGGGCCGCTGCCGTCGAACAGGATGATCTCGGGCAGGAAGGCACCGAGGCAGCCGCCCGACCAGCGGCGGAACGGCAGGCCGTGCTCGCAGCAGAAAGCGTCGATCTCGGGGATCTGCCCACCGTTGAGCTCGGTGCCGTAAAGCTCGAGCGGCTCGCCCGCGACCAGCGCGGCGGGATCGAACGGCTCGCCGTCCCATTCGGTACGCAGGTCATAGTCGGCCGCGTGCGCGGCGAAGACCTCAAGATGGTCGCGCGGCAAGGTGCCGCCGATGGTGATGTGAACGGGAGCGCGGTCGCCCATGGGCCAGGTCCTTTCGCGGGTGTCGTTGATCCGACCCCGCTCAAGTCCCCCTCCCCTCGATATCAGCCGCGGCGGGCGGCCCAGCGCTCGGGGGTTCGGTCGACCTCAAGCGCGCTTGAGCATGTCTGGCACAGCGCAAAGGCCTCGGCCGGGGTGCCCGACAACCATTGCTCCCAGTCGCTCCGCGCCAGCACGACCGGCATGCGGTCATGGACATCGGCCATCTGCGGGCAGCCATCGACCATCACCATCGAATAGGCCTGGCCCCATTCCTCGGTCGGACGCCAGAGTCCGGCGACGGCGAAGACCTCTTCGCCCGCCAGCGAGTACCAGGTGCGGGTCATTGCACCCTTCGCGCCTTCGGCCTCGGCCCAGGCACTGACCGGGATCAGGCAGCGGCGGCGCTCGAAGCTGGCCCGCCAGAACGCCGTCCAGAGCTTGTCCTCGCGCGCGTTGTTGACCGGCTTGGGCTTCAATGGCTGACCGCTCTTGCCCTTGAGCACGAGCGGGAAGCCCCAGGTCATCACCCGGGCCTCGCCTTCGGCAACCACCAGCCCCGGATAGCTCGGATAGACCTCGGCCGCGAAGTTGGCGCCCTCCCCCGCCCGCGCGCCGAACAGCCGGGCGATCTCGGCAGGCGCCTTGGTCATGCGGTACAAATTGCACATGGCCTGATGCTCGGTTGGACGGGGCCCCGTGTCAATCGAACAGGCGCACCCTTGCAAATATGTTCCCTCTATGTTCTGTTGCCCTCATGGAACGAATCGATACGTCTGCGGTCGCACATGCGATTCTCGACGCCCCGGGCTGGGCGCGCGTCGGCATTACCGCCCCAAGCTCCTGCCTGCGCGAGGATGCTGCGCTCGAGCTCGCCCGGGTTATCGCCGATGCCGTGACCGCGCCTGCCAGCCAGATGGCCGAGGCACAGACTTCGCTGCCGCTCTGAGGCCAGCAGGCCTGCGTCACTCGGCAGGCATGTCCAGCAGCGGGATGAGCTGCGGATCGATCGGAAATCCCAGACGGCGGGCAAGGTCAGCGGCGTGTCGGAAGTCGGCGGCGCGCACGTGCAGCGATAGCGCGAGCGCGGCGAGGTTTTCGCCGGGGCGCGGCGCTGACAGGCTGTGGAGTTTGCCACAGGTTGCGGTCACAGCAAACGGCCAGGTCATGGCGATCGCGACCACTTCCTCGGCCAGCACAATGAGCGTGTCCCCGGTCTTGATAGCTTCATCGCACTGCGAAGCGTCGTAGGCGTTGCCGGTACTCGCGAAGGCGTGATGGCGCCGGGTCTCGAAGGCGAAACGTTCGCTGTCGGTCAGCATGTCGGGATCTCCAGATCGCCCCAGGCAAATGAAGAGGCGGAACGCCGGGCGGGGGGTAGGCCGGCGTTCCGCCTCAGACCGCGCGGGGGGCGATTGCGCGGCCTTGCACGGGGACGGGGACCCGCGACCGGGTCCCCGTCAGTGGAGTGCTTGGACGATCAGGCGTCGACGAGCGGCGGCAGCGCGCCTTCGTGCCCGGCGCTGTTATGTTCGCCGTCCTTGGCCTGCGCGCGGCCGCGCTTGCCCGGAGGCGTCGCGGTGCTGTCGCCCAGGCCGTCTTCGTGGCGGGCTTCGCCAGCCTGCTCGCCGCCTGCACGGTCACCGGCGACGTCGTCAGCACCGAACATGTCGCCCTCGCCGTATTCGGCCGAGCCGAGCTGGCTGCTGCGACGGCGCGGACGCTGCCAGGCCACCGCCATCGTGCCGTCCTCACGCGGGAAAGCGGCGATGTAGAGCGGCTGAGCCATCGAGGGATCGTCGATCTTGCCCTGGTAGAAGCTTTCGCCGGTCGAGTTCGAGGAAAGTTCGAACAGCGCGCCGACGATCACCCAGCGGCGCTGGTCGTTGAGCGCGACGATTTCGTACTTGGGCGCGCGCGGGTTGCTGGAGGTCACCGGACGGAGGCCGATGGTGCGGGTGATGGTGAGCGTTTCGACGGAGCCGATCAACTGGCCGTTGGCGTTCTTGCGGATTTCACCGATGTTCATGGACTGTCTCCTGGTAGGATCGATTGCGACCGAACCCCTTGTCCGGTCACTCTCTTCCCACCCCCTTCCCTCCCGGCCGTCAGGCCGAAGCTGCGGGCGCTGCCCGCAGAAAGACGTGCCCTGGAACCGGCGCCGTCAGGGGTTCAAGTCAGAACCTGCTTGGTATTAGATGCACCTCAATTGGGGATTCGGATAAGAGAGGAGCCGTTGTTCGTATCGCCTCATGGCTATCCCTGGGTCTTCGTCCGGGTCCCAGTGACCACGTTATGTGAAGCACTGCCCCATCTGGACGGACTGTTTCCCCATCAATGCTCAGGAGGAGGGCTTCCACGCCATCAAGATTGTCGATCTTGCCAAAGACGACCCCTTTCCGTGGAGGCGGAAGTCGGGATTGACGTGAACTCCCCAGTTCTAACGTACAATGGGGCACCGCAAGGAAAGCATACGTTGGCGGATATTTTTTCTTCAGAGTTTGAAGATCATCGTCGGAGATGACCCAGCCCATCGCAGACATTTCGGCCCTTCTTTGATCGAGTTCAACGACATCCGCTCTGCTGCGCAGTCGGGTTCAACTAGTAATACTTGACGCGAGCTTATGCACGGAACGATTGACGCATAACGGTTTGGTCTTCCTCGCATTCGCTCCTGTTGCTACTCACGGCGCATGCAAGGGGGCAAAAACCGCAATGGCTGATGACGTAATGGGCCCGACCGTCACGGGGGATGATCTGGATTCTGAGCTGCGTCAGCGCAAAAGCAAGGACATCTTTCACACAGTTACGGGTTCAACGCGCAAGGTCATTGCCGAGAAAGTTGCCCTTGAAGAGCAAGACGGGTGGCGCGTCGCAAAGAAAAACAAGAAGTCGACGAGGCTTGCGAAGGCCAAGCCTGCGCACGAACAGCTCGAAGATGAGGTTTGGTGCCTCCTCGCTCAAATGGGATTCCAGGAGCTGAACAAGGGCAGGCTCTTCACGATCGCAGTGGAGGATGGCCTGAACCCTCGGCAGATCGATGTATTTGCCAAGGACGATGAGACGGTCATCATTGTTGAATGTCGGCAGAAAGCGACAGTCGGGCGGAAGCCAATGGCGGATCTTATCGAAAAGATCCGTGCGCTGCGCGAGGCCGCGCAAAAAAGTATCAAACTCCATTACGGCAGTCAGAAAAAGCTGAAGGTCAAATTCGCCATTGCCACCAGAAACATCATCTGGGGCGAGGCTGACCTGGAGAAATGTAAAGAGTACCAGATCGCTGTGATATCGGACCAGCTGCTCGATTATTACAAGCAACTGACACAGCACCTCAAAATGGCCGCGCGCTTCCAGTTCCTCGCGCACATGTTTGAGGGACAGCGGGTCGATGGGCTCGCGCAAACCGTAGTTGCGACCCGAGGCAAAATGGGTGGAAGGCCGTTCTACACGTTCCTGATCCGGCCCGAAGAGCTGATGAAGATCGCCTATGTTGGCCACAAGGGTAGCCGCGACATCGAAAACCTCGAAACCTACCAGCGAATGCTCCAGTCCGACCGACTGAAGGGAATTGCGAAGTACATCAATGAAGGCGGCAAATTCCCGACTAACATCGTCGTGAACCTCAAGCTCCCCGGTAAGAAGGAACCACAGTTCGACAAGAAGGAGACCGTCGGTGAGGAGATACTCGGTTTCTTGCACCTGCCCCCCATCTATGCCTCAGCATGGGTGATTGATGGGCAGCACCGCCTCTATGGCTATGCCTATGCGCGTGAGAACGGAGGCTTCAAGAGCGACGAGACCGTTCTACCCGTGCTGGCATACGTCAATCTTCCCGCCGATGAAGAGATGGACCTGTTCATCGACATCAACAGCAAGCAGGTGAAGGTGAAAACCGGGTTGCTGGTCGAACTCTATTCGGATCTGCACTGGAAGTCCGACGATGTCGAAGAGGCCTTCCAGGCCCTGCTGTCGCGGATCGCCTACCGGCTGAACAAGGACAAGGCTTCTCCACTCTTTGACCGCATGGTTGTCTCCGGCACCAGGAAAACGAATGTGCGGTGTCTTACGCAGACGTCGATACGGGACGGCCTCAAGGTTGCCCGGCTGATTGGCAGTCCCCTTAAGGGCATGATCGTGCCCGGTCCCCTCTCTACGGGTGATCCGCTCAACTACGACGCCAACCTCAAGAAGAGCCTTTCGGTTCTGACTGAGTGTCTCGCGCTTTTCGCAAACATTTTGCCCAACCAATGGGCGGCCGGCGACAGCCCTACTGGCTATGTATGCACCAACAACGGTCTTCGCGCCCTGTTCTTGGTGATCCAGGATGTCGCAGAGCATGTCCGTCAAAATTCGGGCATAGACCTCGCGCTACTCAATGCAGATGAAACGTTCAAAGAACTGGAGCCGTATCTTACAGCCCTCGCAGATCAACTCGCATCGGTAGCGCCGAACGATATTCAGGCATTTCGCAAGATCGGATCCTCACTGACAGCTGTGAAGCAGCAGTCGTTTGGCATGGAAGCCTACATTCAGGCGAAACTCTCTGATTTCCGCCCGCTGGGGCTCCAGGAATACCTGGCCTCGCGCGATGCAGCTGGCGCCGATGCGGCGGCGGCGAAGGTGACCCAAATCCACAAGAAGCTGTTCAACTACGTCATCGAGACTCTGAAAGATCACTTTGGCCGGGATCACAAAGCGTGGTGGACCCAGGGCGTACCGCTTACCATTCGCCTTTCGTGTACCCAGGAATGGGAAAAGAAGAATCGTGAAGGCGACGAGGAGTCTCATCTCTACCTCATCAACTATCAGGATATCGCCGTCGCCAACTGGGATCTGTTCCGGGACACCCTGTCCCTGGGTTATAAGGATCCGGACAACAAGAAAGAGAGCACCAAGTGGATTAAAGTGCTCAACGATATCCGCCAATATACGGCTCACCCTGAAAAAGGCCTGCTCAGCAAGGAACAGGTCTCATTCGTGAATGAGGTTTACGAGAAGGTCGAGCATCATATTCCCGCCCGGTAGCTCTTCGGTCAAACATCGTGGGCGAGGTGACCCGGAGGCTAGCAGCCCCTACGCGATTTTTGCCAGGATCCGGTCGATCAGCGCCTTGGCGGCGGAGCGGTTGGCTGCGCACTCGTAGATAAGGCTGAACATTTCCTCATAATTCGCCCGGCGCTCGGGAGCCATCCGCTCGAGCGGCGAACTCGATGCCGTTGAACGGGTGACTGTTTCGAGCCGGGTTTTCACATCCTCAATCGCGGCGCGTTCGCGCCCTTCACCATTCAGCAAGTTGTCTGGGGTGGCCAGCTTCTCCATCTTCATGACCGTCATGTCGACGGCGAGCGCAACGTGTTCGCAGGCATTTGGCGCAAGGCTGCCCTGCTCGAGAATGGCGATGTTCTCCAATGCCGCCAGATGGGCAAGTTCGAAATCCCGGATACGCTTGCGTTCCCGCGAGCTCGTGCGGCATCGTACGGCGACTTCCCGGCCGAGCGGGGCCAGGTGGTTCTTCAGGTTCGCCAGATGTACGTTGCGCTCGAAATCGTCGCGCCGACCGTTGGGGACGATACGCGGATCGAATATATGAACCTCGCCGACGGTCCACGCGTTGAAGCGTGTTTCGGGGAAGATGTCTTCGAAGAGGTTGGAATCTCCAACCTGAATGTCGCCGACCCGAGCGCGCAGTCCGCGCACATTTGTAGATGCGTGAATGGCCCCTTCGTAATCGTGATGGGCAACCCAAGCTAGCGCAGCGATACCGCCGTCAACGCTCGGTATTTCAATGAACCTGCATTCCCGAAGGCATAGTGGCCGCCCCCCCTCTATTGGCATCTCGTCCGCGAACGGTCGCGTTAGGGGAGCTTCACCATTGACGGTAATGACCAAGCGTCGAATGTCGTTGAGGCTGCCAAGCTGCGCATCGATGTCGGGCGCCAACGTGAACTGCGAGGACATCGGTACGGGCGCAACTTGCGCTAAATAATCACTCACCGCAGCCGGTGACAGCAAGCGGTCATCCCCAATCCGAGGAACGCCAGTCAAGATAACTTCAAAAAAATGCTCATCAGCGGTAACCCCGGACGTTTCGTCAATCACCGTGATAGCGCCGACAATTTCGGGCAATTCTCGGCGGTCATCGAAATCTCTCAGCACTGAGCGAAGAGCACGGCAGTCCCAGGTCAACGAGTGAGCTTGCGTCTCACCTGCAGCAGATGCCCGAAATGTCAGTTCACGGGCATAGGCTAGGCCCGAAAGCCGGCCCACTCCACGAAAGCCTCTTGCGCCGGTGCCGCGCTTGCTGCTCGCTCCGATGGCGGTCAGGATGGACTGAAAGGCGTCAGACGCGATGCCTACACCGTTGTCGCGGATGGTGATTGTTCTTGTCGTTGGATCTATGGTGATGGCGATGGCGCCCTCATCTGCGCGCAGGAGTCCCGCCGCGCGAGCATCGTCGATCGCATCAGCTGCGTTCTGGACGTACTCCCGGTAAATGGTGAGCGGATCGACGTACATTGCAGTCGAGAGCAGTTCCAAGACGTCCTTGCCGATCACCGGCCGGGCCGTGCCGATGCTCGCTACTTCGGAGAGATTCATGCCAAATGCCTTTGCTTGCACTCAGTCGATTGCGGGGCATCGACATCATCATCGTATTCCAAAGCAGCATCTTCGACGCGCTCATCATCGGGCACCAAGGCCTCCGGCTCGACGGGCTTTTGACGCTGCCAAATCGTCATCATCTCCGCTTTCGGGCGGAGTACATAGTACCGCAGGATCGAGCGAAGCGCGTCGTCGTCGGCCTCATCGACTAGCGATGGGAAGAAACGGGGATCGACCGAGGAGAGGATGTGCTTCAGCTCGTCGCGGCGGCTTGGGGAAAGGCGAGTGAATTCCGCGCGGAAGGAATCGTATTCCCCCCGCCCATCCAAACGTTGGAACCAGTCGCGGTTGAAGATCATGTCTTGCGGAAGAAGCAGAATTTCCTGGAATTCGTCGAATGTGTCGCCAAATGCTCGGCGGAAGAACTCAGGTGCTCCACTGACTACGCCGTGCGTCGCCTGAAGGATCAGCTGCATTGAGCGCAGCTCGTAGCGGGTCCAATTCTCACCGATATGCCCACGATCAGGACGCATGGTGGGTTGGAATCGCATCGGGAACGACCAGATTCTAACTCCCAGCTCCTCGTTCAACGTGACGTTGAGGCGCATGCGCTCGAACAGATCGGCGGGGGTGTCATGAAAATTGTAGAGCATGTAGTTCGACAGCTCATTGAGCCCGAACTCATGTGCGTAACGGACCGCCTGCTCGTAAGGTTTGCGCACACCGAGGTGATCGAACGCAATCCGCAATGGCTTGAGGCAAATCGATGAAAGTTCGCGCAGGTACATCTTGTCCTTGCAAAGGATGCGAGCATCGACACCTTGGTTGAAGTCGACGCGCCGCTGCACGGGTACCCTTGAGCCTGGGCGCTGCAATTTTGCCCCTGGAACGAAGCCGAGGTCGCGGATTTCGGCGATCACCTCCTTGAAGCGAGCGCTCGCGACCACGTTGTTGTCCATGAGGATGAGGTCCTTCTTGGGACCATACATGTCATCAATGGCACGAACGAGGTCGGTCAGCGATTCAACGTCGCGCTGCATTCCCTCGAGTTTCGGCACGCCGCAAAACTGGCATTTGCGGATGCAGCCGCGCGAGGTGTAGGCAAAATAGGCATCGCGAACCGGGTATGCATATTCGATTTGCGAAAGGATGCTGTAGTCGGGAACCATGTCCTCGATTGGCTTGCCGTAGAGGTCTTCGGAATAGAGCTCCTCGGCGAAATCATCGAGTTGAAGCGAGATTGCAGGTGCCTTGTCGAGCAACCCCTTGATGAACCGGACCCCGTGCCAACGCCGCTCCTCGATAAACCGGTCGTGCATCAGCGAGGCCGCAATCCCGCCTACGAATACTTTGTCCGGTTGGCCGTTTGCCACCTTCAGTGCGTAGTCGATTGTGGTCGCTATCCGCGGGTACTCGAATGAGAAGAGGGTTGTGACGTAAATTCGGTCCCAAGCCTTGTTGAATGCTGAGGGATCCTCGCCCTTCACGAACGTGACGTTGTCGTTCTTACCCTGAGGTCCGTGATATTGGGCGATCTTCATCAGTCCCAAGGGAGGGTACTTGTTCTTGTATCCCGGCTCGATGAGCAGAATGTTCTTGCCGGCCATTACGCGACTGCCTTGATGTGCTGGCGGGCGCGGACAGCCCGAAGTTGTGCCACCGCAGCCGCAACTCCGCTTTCACCGCCCAATCCCTTCATGGGGCCATCTGACGACCAATCCGTCTCCGCCGCGAGATCAGAAAGGCGAGCCACAAGGAGCTCACGCGTGAGGGCACCGCGGCTCTCAACCCATAGGTCTGCGGCTATTTCCATCAGGCTATACACCCCGACTCCCTTGGCGATCAGCGAGCCACGTGGGCGAGACCAGTCCGAATGCATGGCGACCGAGACCGCCACCCAGAAATCAAGGACAGTCTTTGCCGCCTCCTCGACCGTACGCTCCTTCAAGATGCCGGAATGGTTGAGAAATCTGCGCACAGCCTTTTGCAATGTGCGCAGTGAGGCCTTTCTCGACATCCCCGAAATCTTGTTGCCCCCGACGTCGAGTTGCCCGCACCAAGGCGATGCTGGATCGTTCGAAAGGCAAAGTGCGATAAACAGTTCAGGCCGATCATTTGCCAGATCTTCGCAAAGTCGGGCGTCGTGAAAATCAAGCAGGCTGCGGCTCAGCCCCTTGGCCTTCCGATTAATGATGGAGAAGACCGCCATCTCTTCCTGAACTGTCAGGTTGATGTAGCACATGAAAGGTAGTTCGATATCGAGGTCGGCAAGATGACCGAGGCGGTGCTGGCAATCCACTTGTGTCATCACGCGACCGGCAGTCGGGTCGATTTCCAAGCGCGCCATACCATGGCCGTCCTCGATTAGGCGCCAGCCTCCATCTTCACGCGGCCTGAGATTGAACGTGAGGGGAATTGTTGTGCTGCCGGGCTCGCGGATATATCGCCGGAAATCGAGACTGTGGCCTGAGTTGAAGCGGCGCTGGTAGCCCTGCCCAGTTCCCTCGTCGAGGACGTCCGCCATGCTGATCCGATGCAGCAGAGACGCGGGCGCAAAGCCAAGCAGAACCGGCCTCTGCGCCGACTGCCCGATCTGGCAAACCAAACTTTCCATCAGCGTTCCGCCTCCCCACGATGCCGAATCTGCATCGCTGCAATGCGGATAGCTAGACGATTGCCGTTTGTCGATCGAGAACTTTCTGTTGCTCTCAGGAAGGGATGCGGTGGGAGACCCAGTGAACAATGGCCAATGTCGGCGTAGTCACGCAGACGGTCCCCTACCTCACCGAGTAGCTCCGGCGATAGTTGCTCGTCCTGATTACGACTGCCGCTTTTTGGGGCACATAACCGGCGACATGGTCGAATCCTTGGGCCCCGCCCAGCTGGATTATCTCATCTGTCGAACCACTCAGTCGCGTTCGCGGGAAACAATGAAGATGACTTCGCCTACAATTGATGCGTGGCTTAGAAGTCGGTAGTTCCTGCAACAGATGCCACGATCTGTACGACCTTTGAAAAGGTTTCAGGCTCCAATTGGTTCCTGAACGCCTTCATTAGCTCTCGTAATACCTCTAATTGCGCCTGCTCGCGCAATTGGGACATGTCACCTGCATGAGTGATACCCAGCTTTCGAACCGCTTTCGTCTTCGCATCAAGGAGCTTGTTCTCCAGCGACCGCAATTGGGATGCAGTTTCCAGGTCTGCGTGCTTAAAAGCACGGCTCACACGGCGCTGCGCCTTGGTGACGTCATTTGAGAGTTCGAGAAGGTTGTCCGTGTGTCCCTGCGTGGACGCAGAAGTTAACGCCTTTGCACGGTCCTCGATGGCTTTCGCGTCCTTGGCCAGGCGCTGCACGGAATGCTGGGCGTTCTTAGAAATCTCGTATGCGTTCTTGCCCAGCCTGTCGCAAAGGGAGATTATCTCCGCCTGGAGCGTCGCCCAGTTTGCGTCTTCCTCAAACCCGTCACGCCGCGAGTTCGGGATGACAAACGTTGGATCGACAAAAATTTCCCCGACGTACCAATCATTGAACCGTCCGTAGGACTTGGCATCGGGAACATTGGAAAACATCTCACCCATAATCTGGGTACCATCTATCTGGATGTTCCTCACCCTGATACGGATCGCGCGAGTGAGATCGTCCTTGTACGCACCAGGCTCCCGCTTCACGCCAACCCAGCCCCACCAGCGGCGGCTCTGGCCGTCGACGATTTCGATGTCGTCAAGGTGAACGGAATCGCGGCCGACGGGGTAGGCCTTGCCATAGGGTTTACGAACCTCGACGCTCCGATCGCCATCGTGAACGACGATTTTCACTTCCTCCAGTGCGGCCGACGGGCCGACCCGTTTGCTGGTCGACGCGAACTTGCGATCTGATGCTGCTTGTTCGATCTGAGCTCTGAAAGTGAATTCATCTGAATAGGCCACCGGCGCCACCTGCGACACGAAATCGACCATCTGGTCCAGATCCGTGCTTTCACCCGGGGCGTTTACGAGGCCCTCGAGGCGGACTTCGAAGAAGTGCTCGTCGGGGGTCTCTCCCGTCGTCCGAGTTGCGGTCACGTTCTTCGAAAGAAGTTTGGCGAGCGAGAGGTGCCCTCCGCTGGCTGGTGCCATGTCCTTTCGCAGCTGATTCGCATTAAACTCGATGCGCGTGCATTCGCTCTCACCCTGAGCCTTCGTCAGAAACACCAATCTGTCGCAGAATGCGATGCCAGCTAGTCGGCCGATGCCACGAAAGCCAGCTTGAACGCGGTAATCCTTCGACGATGCACCGATGGAAGTCAGCCTCGACACCGCGAGGTCGACGCCCAACCCGATGCCATTGTCACGAATGACGAGCCCGTCATCCTCAAGGGTCACATCAATCTTCGCGTCCGCGAAAGCCATGATGCCACCGTCGACTGCCTGCATAACGGCGTCGAGCCCGTTCTGAAGATATTCGCGAATAGCGCTGCGAGCCTCTCCGTAGAGCCCAATCGTCAGAGTTTCCAAGACGAAGCCGCCAAAGAATGGGTTGATCTCTATCGGCGCAGGTGTGCCGCCCGCCGGTGCCGCATCAGTCATGATTGGTCTTCCATACTATTTCTAAGATCCCCTTCGGCAGCAATCCCGACGGTACTTCCGAAAGCGACCTCTCGCTCGAAGGCCTCATGCGCCATCAATTGGTCAAACGGTATGCCCAGAGCGTTGCACACATCTTTGACGACATCGCCGAGAACGACGGTCGTTACTCCTGGAAACCGGTTGGCCAAGCGAAGTCCTGCATCTTCCTGAGCTTCCACGATTACGCCAATCCCCCCAATCTGTAGACCTGTCAGGCGGGGCGCGGTGCCGGTAGCCTTCGCAAGTAGTGGTTTGACCGACAGTGCAGGTCGATCCGCGTCTGGCAGATAGACTGGGCGACCGGGCCAATCAGCGACAATGTTCCGGAACGCGTCGATGGCCCCCTTGGCACGCGGTTGCCCTTGAAGCGCTAAGAGCCGAGGCAGCCAAGGTGTGCGGGGAATTGTCTTGAGCGATGACCCATCAACGTAGGCCGACGCCAGGAGGCCAAGGTAAAGGTTAGTTGCTGTCCTCGGCGGCAGCCGCTCGAACACGCCGAGCAAGTCCGTCGTGTAGGTGGTAGCTAGGGCATTGCCCTCGATGGATCTGGTGCCCAGCGATCGACCGAACCAAACAGCCGCCCGGCCGTCCCAGTTAGCCAACGCTTCCTTTGTCAGGAATGCATCTAGGCCTAGTCCTTCCGCATCATTGGCAAGCATGTGATCGAGGAGAGGGCCGGATTTCTCGTTTGCGTCCGAGCTGCTGGCACTGAACGCAAGCCGAAGAGCGAGAGGATTGTCAGCAATGCCAGAAGCGTCATCCACTGGCAGGTGCTTTGGCGTGTCTCTCTGTGGCTCTATTCCGCTCGCGACGGAAGTTCTGCCGGTCGCTTGGTCACGCGCTTGCTTCCGAATGGCCTCGTCTTCTCGGTCAGGGGAGGGAAGCGTGACGTCGATAGCCGAACCAAAGAACCTGTCACTTGGGACGCCGGTGCGGCGCAAGTAGATCGCGAGATATTTCCGATCTACCAGCATCAGTTCTTGAACACCGGCGGACGCTTTGGCCTCATATTCAAGCATCGGTTGCGGCCTTGGGATCGGGGGTAGCTTGCTCGCGATCACCTTAAGTTCCGCATCCAGGTCCGGTTGATCTAGCCCTCCCATGACCCAATCGTTCTTGCCGTCGTTGCTGATGACCACGACGCCTCGAGCGCGCCGTTGACCAGCGTGATGAAGGATCTCTTTCCAGAACATCAGATCGCCGAAGCTGTTGGCTCCCCCTCCGTTCGCACCAGACTTGTTCCGGTCCTGGAAGCCTGGGGGTATGCGGCCTTCGAAACGGGCCTCCTCTACGGATTGGATGTCGCCCATCCAGTCGAGCATCGGTGCGCTTGGAAGGCCGCACTCATTGATGAATTCGATAATTGCTTTAGAATTGCTGTCATAGTGCTGCTTCGTCCACCGCCCGGCGATGGCGGCGACGCGTTTGACGTCAATAAGCACTGACCTCGTCGCGGCAATGATTTCTGCTGGCGACCGGCTGTCGCCTGTGAATGAGGTATCGATGTACGGCCGAAGGTCGTTGAAGGTATTGTTGGCGAGATCGTTCAACGCGGTTTCGATGCCCTTCAGCTTCTTGCCGTGCAGATTCCCCATGTGGTGTCGCAGGTATTCGTGCGCCGCCCACACAGGGACATGCACCCGACCTGCCGCTACTGCCCGCAGCCATCCTGTGAATTCGTTGCGGGCCTCGCACCCGAGGGCAGTTAGCCAAACCAGAAACGAGGTGTCGACATACACGTGGGTTCCGGGCGCACGGATCAGCGCATCCAGACTCGCTATGTATCCTTCGACAGTGTCCTTCTCGAACGGGATTTTCAACGGTGCCGCAGAGTTGATTTGATGCTCGCGAGAACGCCCGGCAGTCAACCAGTGGGTTCCCTGTCTCGCTGCACGACGTAAGCGCTTGATCAAGACGTCCCCCTTAAACCGCCAGCCAACTTAGCTCGTGCGTCTCCGAGGGCAAGAGAAACGGCACATTATAAAAGTCGGAAGATGAAGTCGCTGAGGGTGGTGGCCAATTGGCCTGCCTCAGCTCGTTGGTCGGCTTGCAGTCTTGATATCAATTCGGGGTCCAATTCGGCGTACTGCTTGATCAGATGGCGCAGATGCAACAGCGTCGGTATCTGTCCTGGCTTCGCGCCCTCCCAGGTCTTGAGTTCAGGATCATGCCCCTCTTTGCAAGGGCCAAACACGATCACGAAGAAGGTGCCGAACCCTGCATCCCATCCGACCGCGACCTCAAACAAATCCGCGCGATGGGGCAGCGGCTTTAGCGAATACCGGCTCATCGCGTCACCAATCGCTCGCCAGCATGATGGTCACGACGCGGAAGCTCTGCTGAGCGTCCCAAGGCGTCTCCGATCCCCAGGCGAACGTGCCGTCGTTGGCGTAAACGTCGACCTTCCAGAAGATCTTGTGACCCTGGTATTCCACCACGCCGAAGTCGCGCTCGCCGTGCGGGTCGTTGCCGGGATCGATCGGTGTCTCGTTGATCAGCCGGCGGAGGGCACCCTGGCCGATCATCAGGTTGAGCTGCCGGGTACCCGGATCGGGGTCCTCCCCGGCAAGAATATCCGCGAGCGCCCGCGTGAACACGGTCTTCGAGGTCACAAGCGACCCCGCGCGGGCGGCATCGTTGAGCGCGGCAATCTCGGCGGTGTGGTCGGTGTCGGCAGGGGCGGCTTGGGCAAGTTGGGTCATCAAACTCTCCTTTTGCAATAATCGACCGATGCGCCCCCCTCTCCCCTCCGCCTGCCGGTTGACGGCGCTTGAGCGTTCACGCTACGTTCTTATCTGAAAGGAAATTTCCGATGCCCATCGGCGCCCACACCGACCATTTCGATCTCGACATCACGCTCCGCGATGCCTCGTGCGACCTCAACGTGCTGCCGGCGCGGCGCGCGATTGCAGCCCTTTGCATCGGGGTCGGGGTCGATGACGCCTACTTTTCGGTCCGCGAACTGCGCGAAGCGGTGTCGTTGGTGCATGAAAATGCGCCCGGCGGGCGGGCAAAGCTCGCATCGATCCTCAGCACATCGTGCGACGATTTCCAGCGGGCGATCTATTACAGCCTCGCCGGGCGCGGCGTGGTCGAGATGGCCGAGGCAATGGATTGGCTGCTGGGCATGCTGAAAGCGCGCGGCCGGACCGCGGCCTGGCTCAGCCGTTCGCGGGTACGCCGGAAGGATCTGGTCTCACCCTATGTGGCGGAGGGCCCCGATGGCCCGCTGGTGTCGCCGAACCCGGATTTCGAGCTCGGCCAGTCGTGGTTCGTCGAGCGCGGGCCGGAGCCCTACTGACCGATCAGGGCTCGTCATCGTTGCAGGTAACGACCCGCGAGACAGTGCGGCCCGGCGCGGCCTTGCTCGCCAGCACCACGCGGAAAGGCTGCAGCGGGTTTCCTGTCTTCACGACCGCCGTGTCGGTCAGGATATGCTCGGCAACGCGGGTTGCCACCCGGTTGGCGTTTTCAATGCTGCAGAGGCGCCCACGTTTAGGTGAGCGTTCGGGGGGTGGCTGGTCCGACATGGCGGTGCAAGCTCGCGAGCCAGTCACGTCGCCGAGGGGGCGGCGGGGGCCGGGACAATCGTCCAGGCACGGCTCATCAGCTTGCTGATCTTCACGCCCATCCCATCGTTCATCCGGCGCAGGATGGTCTTCCGGCCCGACTGGACCACCCGGAAGCTGCGCTCGCTTTGCCCGTCAGTGAACGTGAGCGGCTCGGCCAGCACCAGCGTGTCGCCCGGTCGCGGCTTGCGGCGCGAGGTCAGCGCGAGACGCGCCCGGCAGGCCTCGCGCCATTTGGCGGCATATTCGTTGCCGGGAGGGCCCAACAGGTCGAGGATCGAGGCCGGACAATCGTAGTGATACGGCCCCATCGTTTCGGTCAGTTGGGTAGGAGTGGTGCTGCTCCGGGAGTCAGCCCTGTTCCCCCCACCGAACCGCACGTGCAGCTTTCGCTGCATGCGGCTCTCCATTGCGATAATACCATTCATGTTCTCTGCTCCGGTAGTGGGCCACCATGGATCGCCTTGTGGCAAGGGACGCACAGAACCTTCGTCTTGCGCGCTCTGGCTATGGCTTTCCTCGTGGCTTGGTCTCTGTGCGCAACATCGGCCATTCCCCTGACATGATGAACATGGCAGGGGAGGTCGGATCGGCCGCACGCTTCGCATTGCGTGGCGTTCTGCCGGTCGACCCAATCTGTTCGCGAGCCGGAGAAGATTTGCGTCCAAGGTTGGACGTCCACCTTGTCCGGGTCTATCCGGTCACGGTTCAGATCGGTCATTTTCCAGACTTTGACTGATCGGGGCTGGCCGCCGACTTCATAGCCGGCGAGGTATTCCAGCCCTTGCCTCATGCGGGCGGCAACAACTCGCACACTGGATTTGTGCTTGCTTGCCAAGGTTTTGAACATGCTCCAGCGCTGAAGGTATTCAAGCCGGTTGAGCTTGAATTTCACATCGCGCGCCAGAGCGTAGTAGTTCGCGAACCCTCGCAGTTCGGCGTTGTAGGCAAGGACAATCTCGACATCGCTACAGCTTAGAAGGTGGTTGCGGTGTTTGGCCCTCAATCGGGACCATTCTCCGTATGCCTTCCGGGCAACAAACGCAGTGACCCTATCCCACGGAACATTGAGTTGCATGACTTCCGATGGCGGGCGCCGCTTGAAGTGCTGTGTGCCGTTCTGGCTTCGCACTGTCCATTGGCGTCCCGTGTAAGTCCGCACCTCGTATCCGAGGAATTTGGTACCATCGCTTGCTTTTCGAATTCCGCTCTTCTCCTCGGATACGGTCAAGGCCAGTACCTCGGTCAGGAAGGTCCTGACTTCGGCGAAGACCCCTCTCGCATCGTCCTTGCTGCCAATCACACCGATAAGAAAATCGTCGGCGTAACGGCAGTAGCGAAGTCGGCGAAACCCGGCGTCCATGGCGTCTCTCGACGGCAACGAACGCATCTGCTTTGATAAGGTGTTGATTTCGGCCAAGATGGCCTTCACCGTTACCTGATCAGCGTTGTCACTGGCTTCCAGTCGTTTGAGCCGTTCTCGCCGTTTGGCGATCCGGCCCGCCAGTCTCCGGTATTCCGGGTTCGTGGCGCGGGTCTTCCCTTTTTCAAAGGCCGTGATCCGACCCGCCATGAACTCATCGAGTTCGTGCAGGTAGATGTTGGCCAGGATCGGGGAGACGATCCCGCCTTGTGGTGTGCCGCTATAGGTCTGGGTGTGAGCCCTTCCCTCCATGACTCCTGCCTTCAGCATGTCGCGGATCAGGTCGATGAACCTTTCGTCATCGATCCTTTTCCGGAGCAGCTTCAGCAGAATGTCATGGTCGATGTTCTCGAAGAACCCGGCGACATCCACGTCGACAAGCCATTTGACGCCCGTCCAGACAGCCTTCACGTGCTCGAGGGCCGTATGACACGATCTTCCCGGTCGAAATCCATGCGAGGCCTTCGAGAAGACCGGCTCATAGATTCGTTCCAGCAGTTGGCGTGCCACTTCCTGGACGAGGCGGTCGTCTCGCGTGGGAATCCCCAGCGGACGCCGCTTTCCTTTGCCTTTCGGGATGAACACCCGACGCACAGGTTTTGGTTTGTAGGCTCCGGTCGCAACGCTGGCGATCAACGGAGCGAGACGGTCGGGACCGAAATCCTCGAATGTCTTGCCATCGATGCCCGGCGTCATCGCCCCCCGATTGGAGGCAATTTTCCGAAGTCCCTGCTCCCAAAGAAGCGGGGACCTCATCAAACGATGAAGCCCATTTACCCGTTTGCCCGACGCAGAGATCGTCGGAATGGCCTCCAACCGGGCCATCACAGTATCTGGTAGCATCAGCACACCCCATGATTTGCGGTTGAAGTATCGCAACTGCCGCCCTTCTCCCGGTGGTCGCCGGTTTCGGCCCGGTCGCCCGGTCCTTATGCGGTTGCACCGTCTCCCTTCCGGGAGCTGTCCCGGGCATTACCCCGGGCATTTGAATACTATGGCGGCTCCGTACCCATGCAGGTCAGCCGAAGCCGCCTGTTTAGGGCATCCCGTAGTTACGCTGAACGGAGATGCGACGCGTTTAGGTGTCCCTTTCGCCTGCTGAACCCCTGGACAAGGGGCGCACCGGACGGGTTGAGAACAAACGGCCAAGACATGAGACCGTTGCCAACGTCCGGATCTGGCGTGTCAGTCGCTTTCGCCAGCTTCGCGTACATAAAATGCTGCAGACTAGGATTTAAGCAGTTTAGCTTTCACCATGCGCGTCTTGCCCTGACCGGCATCATCCCTTTGCGACTGGGATGCATTCGGCCTTGCTCCAAGCATGCTATGGTCCCCCGTTCCTTTCGGAATTTCAGACCTTTTGGGTCCGAGGTAAGCTTGGCGGGCAGAGGTATCTCAACTCACCTCATCATCTTTGATACTCCGTTTCAGCGCCGCAACGGCGCACTGTCTTTGTAGCCAAAGTTCTCGCCGCTGCGCGCGCCAGGGTTCCATTTGACCAGGCAGATGATCGCGAAGGTCTCCTTTGGACCTTCGGCGTCGTAGCTCTGGCAGGCGGCGTAATAGGCACCGGACCGGACCGTCGATTTGAGCACCCGCAGGCCGGTCTCGCGGCCTTTGTCCAGATCGGGCGGATAGGTGCATTGGTTGTCGAGATAGGCCTTCGGCGTGGCGAAAGGCGACATCCCGCCGCGTGACATGAACAGCCATCCCATGAGGTTTTCTCCTAGAGCAGCGCCTGGCTGCGTGGGTTGATGGAAAGGCCGGTCTCGCGGACGACCAGCGCGCGGAAGCTATGCGGAGCGGCAAGGACGGCGATGTCGCAGAAGTGATTGCGGTCGCCGAGGTAGTCCTGACGGCCCTTGCAGCGGCGGAACATGACTTCGCGGCCGGGCCGGATGCAGGGGATCGAGACCTGAACGTAGATCTCGTCACCATGAAGGGTGATCTCGCCGGAGACGGCGGGCCCGGCGAAATTGCTGCGCAGGTCGTACTGGTCCGGGTCGAGGCCCAGATGGCGGGCAGCGACCCGGAGCGCGGAGCGGGCCTCGCGGTGGAAGGCGCGCTTGGCTTCGGGGTCATAGCCGATCCCGCGCCGGGCGAGCGCGACCATTGCCGGCTTGGACTTCAATTCATCGATCTTGGCGATGCACTGGCGGCGAAGGGCCGTGTCCTCAGTGAACGTCTGATCGGGAGCATGACCAAGCGCGAGGCGGCCAACGTGGCGGGCGAGCAGGATGGTGGCCGGATCGGTCGCGGGATCGATACCGGCGTTGCGGGCGTCCTGCATGGCATCGACCACGGCCTGGGTCGCGGTCGGGATGGTCGCGAGCCCGTCGGGCTGCAACGCGCGGCGATAGCGGAAGTCGAGATCGTAGTTCATGGGCGTAGTCTCCATCGCGCCCCATGGCGCGCCGGGTCCTCACCCCCTCCCCTTCCCGCTCGCCGCGCGAGAGGCCCCAGATCACCGTCAGGCCGCCTCCTTGAGCTCGCCTGTCAGGGCCGGATCGAACTGGCGCAGCCATTTGACCGCCTGCTCAGCTTTGGCTGCGGCATGGAGGATCGCGGTCTTGTCTCCGCGCAGGATCTTCATCCAGTGATGGATGTACGAAGCGTGGCTGTCGTGGAGTTCGTTGGGCAGGCCGTATTCGGCGCACAGCGTTGCCTGGCAAAGTGAGGCGACATATCCTGACAGTCCAGCCCTAATCTGACTTCCACCGCCAATTTTCCGGACGCACGTCATGCCGCCAGCTCCTCGGGCTGAGGTTGCTGGGCGTGCATCCAGTCGGCTGCGGCCTGTGCCTTGCTTGCGGCGGTGAAGATGGCGCGAGGGTCGTCCTTCAGCACGCGCAACCACGATGCCACGTATGCGGCATGATCGGCGCGCGGATGGTGGGCGATCCCGAGGTCGGCGAGCACAAACGAAGCTGTCAGTTCGGCGCAGATCTCCTCAATCGCCAGACTGTCGCGCTTGAACCTCTCGGCAAAATTGCGGTCGAGCCTGTGCTTTGCGCCCGTAGCGTGGCCGGCTTCGTGCAGAAGGGTGCCCATCTGCGCCGTTGCATCCCGAAACGCGGAAAAGGTTGGCATGAAGATGTGATCGAGATCGATCCGGTAGTGCGCATCGTAGGCGCCTTCGGTGATCGGAATCTTCAGAGCCGCCACGAATGCCTCGGCATGTTCGAACCGCTCGCTCTCGGTCAATACCGCGACAGGAGCGGGCTCATAGCCCTCGACCTGTGCGAGGTTGAACACGGTGAAGGCCCGGGCGAACATGCGGCCGGGGCCGGCTTCGCCGTCGTCATGATCATCAACGGCGCGCGATGCAGCCTGCTTCCAGAACACGACGGTGGTTCCGCGCTCACCCTTGCGGACTTGTGCACCAAGAGCTGCCCACTGGCGATAGGTCCCCCAAAGACCACTGGAATAGCTGCTGGCTTCAGCGGCAATCCAAAGCGCCAGCACATTGACACCGCGATAGCGGCGGCGGGAGGTGACGTTCTGCGGCCTGGTCGTGGCAGCGCCATCATGGTGCCAAGGCATGCGCCAGTCGTCGGCGCCTGCTTCGATGGCAGAGACAATCTCGGTGGTGATGCGCGAATAGACGTCGGCTCGCGGCGTCACAGGGTGGGATCGGGACATGGCGGGTCTCCACGACGGGCGGAGGGAAACTCTCTTCCGCACCTTCAGCCCGTCACCCGAAAACCGGCCTCCTCTCCCTCTCCTGCCACACCGGTCCTAGGTGTGGCGGCACTGGGCGCGATCTGTTCGAGGACACGCTCAATCCTTGCCACCTCGGCCTGAAGCGTTACCCGCTGCGGTTCTGGAAGCCGCTTCTCGCGCAGCAACAGCCGCGCCTCGTCAGCTCCGCGCTGCCAGGCCGGGCGATGCCGTTCGGCAATACAGGCATTGGGGCAGCGGACCGGCTCGCACATGGCGATCATTGGGCCGGTCGCACCCGGTTCCGAAATGCGGTTGAGGCACAGGGCAGTTGCCGGATCAAAGAAGCAATCGGCCAGCGGGCCGACATGCAATGTCCGCGCGAGACTGCCGAGCATCGTCCGTAGGCGTGGCCGGTCGGCAATCATGGCGGGTAGCGGCGCCAACTCGTGGGCGGCAGTATCGAGTGCGGCTCCGATCCTGTTCGCGGCAGGTCCGCCAAGGCGCGCACCACCTTGCCGATCGTCGAAGTAGACGAGGATATCGTCGATCTGGCCAAGCGCGCGCTGGGCTTCGATCTCTCCCCGAAATCCGGACCGGCTGCTGCCGGCATAGCCTTCGAACGCCGCAACGCTGGCGTGCTTGTACTGGATCATGCCGGCAATCGTTCCAAAGGGCCGGTTGGCGATGTGCCAGGCAATGGTCCGGCGAAACTGGCGTGTGGTCAGACGCCAGGGCGCGCCATTGGGGCCGGCAGGAATGATCGGTGCCTGCGCCGTTCCGAACCGGTCGTTGAGATGATCGCGAAATCGGTTGAGTTGCCGGACGATCTCCGCAGAAACATGCGTCTTGGTGTTTACCCGAAGCGCGAGGACCGGCCACAAAGTCGTTGTCCCGCGCGCTAGGCTCGCCCGCGCGGAAAGCCGTTCGAGGACGGCGATGGCTTCGGCAACTGGTGCGATCGTGACCCACTCGGTCTCCTCGCCGCCTCCGCGCTTGCCCTTGTAAGCGGTGGACTTGATGCGATGCCGCAAGATCGCACCGTCTTCTGATCTGGTGACGGACAGGCATCCCCGCTTCATCGCCTGGATCTCGCTGTCCCGCATGCCTGAGAGATAGGCACAAACGACGTAGGCTGCCGACTGCAGCATGACCTCTTCGAGAGCCAGGACCTTGGCATCGAAGCGGGTGCGCCAGGGCAGGCCAGTATCGGGATCGGCCGAAATGGGCGTATCCATCCCGCCGACCTCGGTGCCGAGTTCTGCGATGACGGCGGCAATGAGGTCCGGCGCGCCGGTGGTGAGGCCAAGGTGCATGGCAGGTTCGGCCTGCGCATCGATGCCGGCATGGAGGTGGATCAGGTGGTAGTTGATCGGCGGCGTGACTTCGCTGCTTTGCAGATCTGTCCGCGTTGTGCCGTTGTGTGGGGTGGTCCAGATCGGAATCCCGCGCCGTTGTCGCCGCAAGGCGGCAATATAGGTGTTGAGGCGTTGGCGTTGCCGCGACCGTCGATCCGCATGATCAAGACCCGCCTCAGCGGCAACCAGACGGTCGCGCGTTGCTTCGAGGCGATCGAGTTCCGCCCGCGCGGCGAGGATGTCATCTGCATAGCAGGTCACGTAGCGCAGCGACCAGGCGAGCAGCGGGGTGATGATCGCTTCCGGAATGCGCGGCGTCCGGTTCTCTCCGGCGATATGCTTTGCTCCCGCCACCGAAAACGGGCTGCGGCCGGGCCATGGCTCAAAGGATAGGCGTGCGGTCGTCAGATGGTGGCGCAACTCGTGCAGGTCGAAGATCACGCGCAGCCGGGTAGCGACTGCAGCCGGACGCAGCCCGGCAAGGCGCAAAGAGCGGGCGTACCGATCGGCCAAAGGCTGATCGACCCGGCCGAGATCGAAACGACCCAGCTCTGCCTTCACGAAGTCGAAAAAGCGCAAGGTCCGGTTGGCCTCGCCGCGCACCCCCGCCGGCTCAAGCCGTGAACGGTGGCCGGGTAGATCGACATTGAGACGCGCATGAAGAATCTGGCGCAGGGCATCGGCGATGGATGGGTCGTCGATACCGTCAAAATGTACCGTGATATGGCAGCGCCGGGCGTTGTCGCGAAACACGCCGGGAGCCAGATCCCAGACCGGATCGCCGTATCGCGAGATATGCGCGCGATCGAAGCCGGTGCGCAGCGGTGCGGACAGGAGCACCGGGAGGGCATTACGTTCATCGCCGCCCTCCGCCAGAAGCTGAAGAGCCGTCATGCGCGGGCCTCGGGCGGCAGATAGACCGTGGGAGGTTCGGCCGCGACCTGCACCCGGGCCCTTGCCACAACGTCGTCGCCGAAGGCAGGCAGGATCTGCTGAACAATCCGGTCACGGGCATGGCCGAACTTGGCTGCCCAGTCGGCCGCGCTCAGGCCGGCTCGCTGATCATCGACGAAGGAGAGGAACGCGAGGATGGCGGGCAGCTTGCGCGCGGTGATGACCGCGTTGCGGCAATCGAGGCAACCCCAGAAGGGTGTGGGGCACGCGGTACCGGCAGATGCAAAGGGACTGGAATAGAAGTTGCCGCAGCTGGCAAGCCAGACGTCCTGTTCGCCGTCGAGAAGTGCGCGCGAGACGCCTTCATCATCCGGCGCGGGGCTCGCCAACGCGCCGCGCAGACGCTCCTCGTCGGGAGGAGGAAGGATCCTCGGGCCGGTCAGCGCTTCTTCGAGGGCGTCCGCCACGGCCTGCTCATGCAGCGGTCTGAGTGCCGGAATATCGGCGTAGTGTCGTGCCGCGATCTCGACGGTATGACCAACAGCGAAGCGGGCCATGTGCCCTTCGGTCTTGAGGTACCACAGGGCCTTGTGGGTCTTGCGTAGCTGCGAAAGGCGCAGGAGTAGCGGTCGACCGGCGTCATCGACAATGCCGTGACGCAGCGTCCACGCGTCGATCGTCGTGCGCGGATGGCGGATACCAGCAGTGATCTCGTTGGTCTGATAATAGACCCAAAGGTTGTCGCTGGAATTATGCACCCTGGCCTTGGCGGAGAGTGCGATAATCCGCCGGATCAGGCCGCCCGGTGTCGATGAGCCGCCATCACGGACCCGGATGGTCTTGTGCTCGGCACCGTGGGCGCGAAGCTTGGTGTAGGCGACATCGACGGTGCCGCCCGAAGCGTTGCGCAAACAATCGATGGTGAGCGACTTGCAGCACTCCAGCTCAAGCCCCGTCTCCAGCGAGAGCAGAACGAGAAGCGGCACGACGTCGCGTGCAGTAAGGTAGTGGGCAGCATGGAGGCCCAGGTTGAACCTTGCGCCGCTCAGTTCGCGAATCCACCGCAGCTTATACAGACTCTGACATGCGGGATCACGGTGGTGCAGCACGCCGCGCGCTTCGATGGCAGCGTGGGCTTGGCGGTAAGCGCCTTCTATCTCCGGCACCTCATCGAAACGCGACCCCGACCGCAAGCGCGCCTCGATCGCAACAAGATCGGCGCGTGCCGCATCGCGGAGTTGGCGAGCGACATACGGACTGTAGGCATCGCGTGGACGGGGGCGAACGTGGGGGTGCGAGCTGATGTAGCGCAGCCGTTCCCGCAAGCCAGGATCGACAAGCTCCGGACCATCGGCCGCAATGCGGCGAAGGACGGAGACGACCTTGGCGACATAGGTCGGCGCGTGCACGCGCGACTTGCCCTTCGCGGCGAGCCACCTCTCGAACCCGTCGATATGGTCGGCGCGAAGGTCTGCCGGGCCGTTGATCCGGTCGCCTGTCCCGGCAAGATAGGCAAAGAAGCTCGGCAACTGTGTGACGTATGTCTTGATCGACGAACGCACCATGATGGGGCCACGCGGAGCGACCAGCATGAACAGGCCCCGTGCAAAGGCGAGAGCCAGGCCACGGGGCCGCAAGCTGGTGAAATCCACGAGCAACTCGCCGCCGTATGGCGGATCGATCAAGAAGCGCAGCGTGCTGATCTGCGACCATGGATCGGCCTCGGGCGCAGTCGCGGCGGCCTCGAAACTGACCTTGCGCCCTTTGCGTGGAGCAGCGGTCATGATGGAAGATAGCCCGGTACGAGTGCCAACAGTTCTTCGACCGCCGCATCGATGGTATCGGCACGCGTGGCGAGGTGATCGAGATAGATCGAGGTCGTGGCGAGGCTTGAATGGCCGAGCAGTCGCTGGACTTGCTGAAGCGGATCGCCGACCAACTGGCGATAACCTTCCATAGCGCCCACCGGTGCCGCCGCCTCGGCAAGGCGGCGCTGGATCAGCATGGCCAGCATGTGGACCGCGAACGAATGCCTGAGCTGATGGGGGCTGACCCGGACGGGGATGCCGGCATCCATGGAGCGGCGGCTCGCCCGCGCGAAGATCGCTTCCCACGAGTTGGGAAGCACCGGATGCCCGACCTCGGTCAGCCAGAGCACCGCTGCTTCGCAGGGCGTGCCATCGTCAGCGCAAATAACAAGCCTTGCGCGTTCATCCGGTGTGACGACCTCCATATCCATCGTGCCACCGCCAACCAGCTGCAATGCGCGCAGCCCGAATGAGGGGCGGTGTATGAAGATCGGGCGGTCGATGGCTTCCCAGCCACGGCGCCTTGCGAACTTGGCGACGGCTGCGGCTCGCTCCACGGCAATATAGGCGTCAAACATCGGCAACAAACGGCGCGGCAGCAATATGCCACGCCCCCTGTCCCCCTTGGTGAGTGCCGCCGGAAGTTCGACCCGCCGCTGCCGTTCCGCGCGGGCGCCGCCAACCGGAATCTCGGCGGCGAGCAGAAAGGATGCCTCTTCGAGGCGCAGGCCGGTGGTGACCAGCAGATCGGCGAACAGCGCATTGCGCGCGCCATTGCGGTCACGTGCTCCAGGACGCTCGGTTCCCTCTACGGTCAGGCCGCGCAGGCCGACCTCGCGGAAGGCGCGGTAATCGGTGAGATCGATGAAGCGAACATCGGACCGACGGGCCGCGCGTTCATAGGCGTCGTTGCGGCCCGTGACGGCCGCTCGACGCCCTCCGTGCGAACTTCGCCAGACCTGACGGTGGGTAAATGGTGTGCGCTCGATCAGGCCTTCCCGCTCGGCCCATCGATAAAGCTTGTCGAGCGAGGCAATCGCCCGGTTCCATGTCGACGCCGAAACCCGGAACTCAGCGTCACTACGCCGACGTGCCCGATGATACGCACCGACATCATCGGTATCGGCTTGCCAGACAGACTTGCCGCGCGCGGAGGCGAGGAAGCGAACCCAGACCAGGACATCATAACCGTGGGCGCGCAGCGAATGGCGCGAACGCGCCCCGTTCAACGGCAGATCGAGGAAGTAGCGGTCGAGGTCTGGATCGTAGATCTCTCCACCTCGCAGGATTACCGGGATGTAGGAGTCCAGGCCATCCGCCGCCCGGCGTTCCTGAATGACGATCAGCGTCTCTGAAGTATCCACAGCTTGCCAGTCCCTCCCCCGGACCCCCTCCCGAATCCAGATCGCGCACGTTGCGCGTCTGCGGGACGGTGGCCATCAGGCCGGACTACGCCAGCTTATGGATAGCGCTTCATCCGGCCTGATGACCCCCTGCGTTGTGCCAAGAACATACCATTCAATGGTGCGTCAGGCACGGTGCAGACTGTCCAGATAATGCCACGATCTCTTCGAAGGCATAGGCATCGTCGCCGAAGCGCTTGCCGAACTGGCGGTTGAGCCGCTTGGCAGCGCCGGTGGCGTGGCCAAGCTCATGGCAACGGGTCGAGAAGTAGGCCTCGATCGAGTGGAACGCGGAAGGGTTAGGCAGGGTGACCGTATCGGTCCCCGGCGAATAGTGCGCGCTATCGCCGCCATGGACGACGCGGATCGGGATCGCATCGAGAAAATCGCGCACTCCGACCGACAGCTCGCCGATCGCGGTCGGATCGGGAGGCTCTGGGTAGTAGTGCGCCGGCAGCCCATCGATCTGCGACGGTAGGGTAGGCCCGCAATGTCTCGGAGAGAACATCGCTAGGCCCCCCTCCGAACCGAACGTGCACCTTTCAGCGCATTCGGCTCTCCACGACTGCGTGCTGTCCGCCGTTGGCGGTCGGTCGGCTGTCCGGCATGGACATCGTTGTGGCAGCGGGAGCACAAGACCATGCGTTTACGCTGACGGGCGGCCGCCATATGGCGACTGAACCCGGCATGCTGCAATTCGCCGATCCTGCGGACGTGATGAACCTCACAAGGTTGGTCATTGCTACCGCAACGCTCGCATTCGCGGGCGTTGAGCCGCTCGACCAGCTCTGTCCTGCTGAACACGAACTTTGCTGAGGAAGGGATATCGATCCCGCCCCAGGTGCGCGTGTGTCGCTGGAGGTCCTTCAACTGCCACAGTTTTATTGTCCGGGTGGTGTCTCCCACCTCGTAGCTGATATAGAAGTCCGTACCGCGACGCAGTTTGGCGAAGACTCTGCGAGCCGATGTCCTGTGCTTTCCGGCGATGGTTTTCACGCATGAGAGCAAGGCGAAGTAACCTGCCTTGTTCAGCTTGCGTTTCACGTCGTCAGCAATGGCATAATAGTTCGCAAAGCCGCGCCATTCGGCGTTATAGGCTAGGACGATTTCCACATCGCTTGCGAAGCGCAAGGCCGCCCTCCCAACAGGTCTGAAGCTGTCGTAGTCGCCCCATTCCTTTGAGTTGACGAACCGCACGACGCGGTCCCTTGGCACCAGAAGTTTCATCCGGTCGGCCAAGCCTCGCCGCACTGCCGGACGACCATCGAAGATCGCCTTGTGCGGATTGGGATTGGTCATGGTCCGGACTTCGTATCCGAGGAACCGTGCCCCATCCGAAGCCTTGTGGATTCCGCTTTTCTCGGCGGACACGGCCAACTTCAGGTGATCGGACAGGTAGGTCCTGACCTCCTCCATGATTTGTCGTGCTTCCGATTTGCTACCAGTGACGCCGATGATGAAGTCGTCGGCGTATCGGCAGTAGCGCAGTCTCCTGTAGTTCGGATCAAAGGCGTCGCTGGCCGGAACGGCAAGCCGTTCCGCCTTGAGCCGACCGATCTCTTCCAAGAAGGAAGTGACTCTGGGATCGTCGCCGCGCCCTTTGGCGCGAAGTTGATCCACTGTGCGGCGGACATAGGACAGGCGGTTCCTGATGCGCCGGGCATCAGGGGATGGTGATCGCTGCTTCCCTTTGTCGAAGCCAGCCATCTTGGCCTGCATGAACATATCCAGTTCATGCAGGTAGATGTTCGCCAGCATCGGGGAGACGACCCCGCCTTGGGGCGTTCCGCTGTAGGTCTTGTGAAAGACCCAGTCTTCGACATACCCGGCCTTGAGTAGACCCCGGATGAGCCGCACGAAGCGACGATCCGCAATCCGTTTTTCGAGCAGGGATACGAGGACATCATGATCGATGTTGTCGAAGAACCCGACAACATCGACGTCGATCAGCCATTTCACCCCGGTCCAGATGGCGCGGATCGATTCCAACGCCGTGTGGCATGAACGTTTCGGGCGGAACCCATGAGAGTGTCTGGAAAACAGCGGCTCATAGATTTGCTCGAGGATCGTCCGCACCACTTCCTGGACCAACTTGTCTTCCGTGGTCGGCACGCCAAGTGGCCGTTTCTGGCCATTGGCTTTCGGGATATACACCCGTCTTGCCGGTTGAGGTCGATAGGTCCCGTTCGCAAGCCGTTCGATGATGGACCTGACCTTGTCGGGCGAGAAGCCGTCGAATGTCTGACCATCAACTCCGGGCGTCATCGCCCCTTTATTCGGGGCGATCCGCTGGTAGGCATGCTCCCAGAGGAGCGGGCTTTTCAGCAGGCGATAGAGGCCATTGACCTTCCGACCCGACCTGATGACGGTCGGGAGTGATCTGACGGCCCTCTCAATGGTATCTGGCAGCATTAGCACACCTCCTTTTGAGGTCGTCTGATCGCAGTCGCTGCCGCCCTTCCCCCGGTCGGTTAGGCTTTCGCCCGGGTCACCCCGAGCTTATACTGCCGACCGTCCGCCGATTGCTCGGCGGCTGTCCCGGCCATTACACCGGGCATTTGAGTAATATGGCGGCTCCGTGCCCATACAGGTCGCTGGTCTTCCCAGCGCCTGCTTCAGGGCATCCCGTAATTACGGAAATTGGAGATACGACGTGGTTAGGTGCCCCGTTCGTTCACTTACCCCTCCCTATAGAGGGTGCGTCAGAGAGGCTGGCGCGCTCGCGGAAGTCCCGCTCGCTGTGGAGGAACTCAACGCCCTTTCCTCCGTCTCTCCGATATGCCGCGTCAACCATTCTGCGACATCGCCACGTTATCAGCCGCTGCAAACTGGGGTTCAGGCAGTATAGCTTTCACCATACACGTCTTGCCCTGATCCCTCGCGCCTCAAATGGCTTTGGCGTTTCGGGACCTTTTCTGAACATGCTATTGTTCCCCGTCCCTTTCGGGATCGCAGCCATTTCTGGCCGAGGTTAGTCCAGTGGGCATGATCTATAGCCAGCAAGATCAACTATCCATGATAGCACTCCTTAATTTCCGCCGTTACGGCGCACCGTTGAAGACGTGGTTCCACTTCATGAACCGGATCGTCTTCTCGGTGGCCTCACCGGTCAGGCGATCGGTGTCGGTTTTGCGCGCCGAGGCATAGAACACGCTAAACGAGCCCCTCTCGCCCTTGCGGACATGCGCCCCGAGTTCGGCTGCCTGCCGAAACGTCATCCAATAGGGACTTGTGAACCCGCGGCTCTCGGCGACGGCCCAAAGGAAGAAGGTGTTGATCCCCGTGTAGGAAAGTCCGTTATGGCGCAGCGGCCGCGTGGTGGTCGCAGACCAAGGCTTGAGCCACGGCGCGGTACCGGCGGCGATCTTCTCAAGGATCAGGTCGGTGATGACCTGGGCGACATCGGGTTTGGGGTGACGAGTCATTGGTTGGCGCCCTCCCCCGCGACGACAAGGGTGAGGTCATTGCCGCTGCTCGACCAGGTCAGCTGCAGCTTGCGGCCATGCGGGATGCGCCAGGCAACACGGTCGGCGAAGGCCATGCGGATGCCAGCGAGAATGGCGGCGTCATCGCCTTCAAGGATGGCATGGGCCCGCACGGCAGCGTCGTGGCGAAAGCGGGTCTCCTGGGTGTCGTAGCTGTCGGCATCGGAATCGTCCGAAGGCGAGAACACCGCATCGATGATGAGGTCGGTGAGATCGTTCGGATCGAGTTCCGAGCCCCGGGTAACTGCAATCACCGCGCAGTCGGGATCGCCCCAGGAATCGTCGCCCTCCTGGATGACGAAGTCGGTCTCGACGTCGAGGCGGTTGCCGTGCTGATCGGTCAGTTCGATCCGGATAGCGTCCGGCCTCTGGGTCAGGGCATCGGGCTCACTCGCGGCCGCCTGATCGCCGTCGTGCGTGAGGCACTCGCCAGTGCGGATGAAGCAGGACAGGGCGTCATACCACGGATAGCCGATGAAATTGGTGATCGGCTCATGGAACGCACGGGGGTCGGGTCCGCCGAGCTTGTGTGGTTCCCCGCCATTCGAGCGCCGGAGCGCGCGGCCGAACGTCACGGAATCATAGGAGTCCGTGTCATCGTAGATGGTCGCGCCCGGCTCGAGATCGGCGAAGGCCGGGACCTGGCGATAGTCTTCGCGGGCGGTGGACGGCGACCAGAGCGGCAGTTGCCGCGCCGCTTGAGGGAAATCGTCGGAGTAGAACCGTGCCTCGAGCCAGTCCTCAAAACTCAGCCTGTGCAGCGGCTCGGCGTAGATGACCGAGAAGATCGCACGGCGGCACAGCGCGACGAGATGGTCGAGCGCGGTATTGCGGTAGATCTCCTTGCGGGCGGGCAGGACGAGAACAAGGTCCGGGGCATCGACGATATCGACCTGGACGCTCCACTGGGTGTGGTGGACTTCCTTGATCACCGGGAACGCGTGCTTGAGCGTCACCCCGTGGAAATTGAGCGTCGCGACGTGCGGCGAATGCCGGTCGCGGAACACCCCGATCCGGAAGCCATCGCGCTCGATGATCTTGTAGGCATCGGCGAGGAAGTCGGCGCGGGCGATATCCTTGCCGTTGTAAGTGACCGGCAGGGGGAAGAACCGCGCCGCTGCCTCAACGGTCCGCTCGAGCTTGCCATCCGGTCCGGGCGGAAAGTGGAACGCGATTGCCGTGCCGCGCGGACCATCCCACGGCAGCACATCAATGTCGGCCTCGCCGGTCCAGGCATCACCTGCGATCGCCAGCCAGAACGAGCCAGCAGCACTGGTGGAACTGACCACCGTGTCAAGCCCGGCGAGGCTGAAGAAGCCCATGCCGGCAGGGTCCTCACGTGACCGGCATTCACCGGGCCAATCGGATTGGCCGAGCGAGACGAGATCGATGGGATCAGCAATACCTGCGCCGTCGTCATCGACGGTGATCAGGCAGGCATCGTCCAGGTGCTCGGCCGTCACCGCGACGCGTGTGGCGCCGGCGCGCCGGGCGTTCTGGAAGAGTTCGGCGAAGATGTCGTCGAGGGTCCCGTTGAAGATACGGGTCACCTTGGTGATCGCTTGCGGTGAAACCCGGGCGCGCAATTTGGTCAGCGTGGTCATTAGGCATGTCCTGTATGCGGGAGACGTGCAGCCGCAGGCGCATCGGCCTGCGGCTGCTTCGTGGGGGCTGGATCAGGCGTCGACAGGCTCGGCCGCTTCGGCGTCCTGATCTTCGCTGGCCTCCAGTTCATCGCCCTCGCCTTCCGGCGCGGGTTCGCCCCCAGCTTCGATCGGCGCCTGCTCGTCGTCGGTCTCGCTGGGAGAGATGGCGCGGAACCGCATCGCTTCGGGTACCCAGGCGAGTGCAGCTTCCTTGACCTCGGGCGCGACGATGGTCTCGCCGGCGAACAGTTTCTCGCACGACGCCGAGAGGTCGCCCTTCTTCGAGCCCATGAAGCTCGCCGCCATGGTTGGACCGCCGACTTCGCTGACATGGGCGAGCAGCGTCTGCTTGCTGACGCGGTCGAAGTAGTTGGCCGAGGTCGGCCGCCAATGGCTGGCGACATTGATCCCCATCAGCGTCGCAAGGTGATCGTGGAGGTCGATCGGTTCGGGACCGGACTGGCCGACTTTCTTGTCGATGCCCAAGCTCGCTTCGAGTGTCTTGGCCATGCACCAGGCAAGCCAGCTCGCCTTGGCATCATCGTCGAGCGCACTGAACGCGGCGAACCTGTCGACCGTGCGGCGGTGCTCGGTCCAGGAAAGATCGAGCGTCTCGCGCATGTCGGCCATCAGCGTGTGCGCCGGGCTCTCAGGATAGTTGGTGAGATAGAGCGAGGGCGACGGGGCGCGCAGTGTCGTACCGAGAGCCTGGGCGCTGTAGAGTGCGCGAGAATCCGCGATCGCGAAGATCAGGTAGTCGAGCGCGATCGCCGGGTTGGAGGCGAGGTTGATCGCGAGGATGTCGCGGCGCTGGACGGCGAGTTCCTCGACCAGCTTCTGCGACAACGGCTTGGGTGCCGAGGCGGCGCCTGCGCCCTCCCCTGCCCCGCTGTCTGCGCCGCCCTGCGTATCTGCACCGCCGCGCGCCTTGCGCTTCTCAAGCGGCTTGTCGCTGTAGAGGCCGCTGGCCACGGTCGGTTCGCCGTCGGCGCCGATGATGACGAAGCAGCCGACATTGGCCTTCATCTCCTCGGGGATCACCGGCGGTTTGTCGTGGAGCGCATCGTAGGCATTGGTTGCGGCGTCCCAGCGGGCCTGGAATTCGGCGGCAGCCGCTTCATCGTCCTCGTCGACGCCGTCGCTTTCCGCTTCCAGCGCGGAGATCGTCTCCATGAGGCGGTCGGCTTCGGCCTGTTCCTCGTCAGAAAGCGGTGCGGGTTCGAGGTGGACCTGGTGGAGGTCTTCGGTTGCGCCATAGGTCACGCGGGTCTCGAGGATCGGCCGCACCCAGGCGTAACCCGAGGTTTCGGCGATCTGGGTCGCGAAGGCCTGCAGCTTCTCGCCCGCGATGCGCTGGGCAATCTCGGCATCGATCCAGGTCTCGCCGCCATCCTCGGTGAAGAGGTCGCGCTCGATCTTGCCGCCGGCGGCGAGGTAATCTGCTTCGCTTGCGAGCTTCGCCATCGGCGAGGACGAGCGGATCGCGCTGTGGGTGATCATCCGGCGGATGGAATCTGCCTGGTTGCCCTGCCAGGAGTTCGAGAGCTCGTTCCACACCAGCATCTGGCGTTCGTGGTTGGGGGTCGTTGCGTAGGCCTTGGCGACATCCAGGGTGATCTTGCCTTCCTCGAGTGCGGCGAAGATCGGATCAGCGAGGTCGGCGAGGCGCAGGCGGCCTTCGATGAACCGGCGGGTGCGGCCAAACCGCTTGGCAATCGCGTCGAGGTCGCTGCCCTCATTGACGAAGTGCTTGTAGGCCCGGATTTCATCGGTCGGGGTCATGTCGAGCCGGATGACGTTCTCGATCAGCGAGAGTTCGGACTGCTCGGCGGCATCGATGTCGAGCACGCGGCAGGCGACGGGGTGATCCTTGGCGAGCTTGCCCGCCTCGAGGAGAAAGTTCAGTGCTCGCAGGCGGCGACCACCGGCGGTCACATCAAACATGCCCCGCTTCTTGGCTGGCGCCACGATCAAGTTCTGAAGGAGGCCCTTGGCCTCGATGTTGGCGGCGAGTTCCTCGATGAAGAGGTTGCTGTCATTCTTGCGGACGTTGGCCTCGGACAAGCGTAGCTTGCCAAGCGGGATCATCTCGATGTCGTTCATGGGGGGTGCTCCTGAAAGCTGGATTGACCGAGCCCTTCGGCTCACCCCTTCCAGCCCCCCTCCCCTCGACATTTCAGGAACGGCCCCGGGACTTCAGGCCCATGGTTTACGGCGATATGCCAGAGCTGCGGAACCCGGAGCGGAGAATTTGGTTGCGTTTATTGCGAATATTCGATAGTGAATATGGCCATCACGGAGAGAGCCAATGACCCTGCCAGCCAACGCCTTGCCCTTTGGCAACAGGCTGCCCTCGGCCGATGACCGACAGATCGCCAACCAGCTTCGCCGAATTCTTGCCGCCCAGAAGGCCGGCGAGGCGAAGCTGCGCGTGCCCGATCCGAAAACCAGAAAACCCGTTGAAATCGCCCTCACACCGGCGATGTCGGATCTGTTCCTGGAATTGCTGCGTCACATTGGCAGCGGCGATGCCGTCACGCTCGTTCCGATTCAGCAGATGCTGACCACACAGCAAGCGGCGGACCTGCTCAATATTTCGCGGCCCTACCTCATCAAGCTGATCGAAAAGGGCGATATCCCCCATAGCATGGTTGGTAGGCATCGTCGCCTCAAGGCAGAGGATGTGTTCGCCTACAAGGCTAAGCGTGATGAAACGCGCGCCAAGGCTATGGACGATCTGCTTTCGGGCGACGCGGACCTTTATTGATCTCCGGCCGCCATGTTCGCCAATCGCTACACAGCTCTGGTAGATGCCTGCACACTGGTCAGCGCCCCTAGGCGGGACCTGCTCCTCACGCTGGCCGAAGCGGAGTTCTTCCGGGTGCGATGGTCGCAGCGGATTCTCGATGAAACGCAAAACGCACTGGGCAGGATTTTCGCCGAGCGCGGCATCGAAGATTCTGCCTCGCGCGCGGCGCGCTCGGTCGGGGCCATGCACCGCGCCTTCCCGGAAGCGCTGGTAATGGCTCCCACTTCGCTTGCGTCGATGACCTTCGGTCTTCCCGATGCGAACGACGAACATGTGCTGGCGGCAGCCGTCCAGACACAGGCCCAAGCGGTGGTCACGGAGAACAACGCGGATTTCCCCGAGGCAGTCCTGACGCCGCTCAACATCGAAGCACGAACTGCAGATGAGTTCATCGCCGACACCATTGCTCTTGATGAAGGCAAGGCGGTTGCCGCGATCCGAACATTGCGCACTCGGCTTACGCGACCGGAAATGTCTGCAGAGGGCTACCTGAGGTCGCTAGAGGCGCATGGGCTATTCGTCACTGCCTCACTGCTCAACAACCACATCGAATCCATCTGAGGTCCATTCGCGTCTCGATCGCTGACGTGAGGTAGGCCGGTCTAACAGCACAGTCCTATTTAACATCGCTGATGTTAAATGCGCTCAAGGCACCCCTGCGCCGATCAAGGCCTCGGTGAAGCGCCCCCAGCACTTGCGCTCGGAAATCGGCGGCAAGCGCCCCGTGAGGCATAAATCATGGCTTTATGCCTCATAATGAGCTATCGAGTGAGTTATAAAGCGGGAACGAATGCCTCATGAAGTGGAATTGGCAGCAGCCGGACTGGCCTGATTTTCGCTGGAATAGCGAAGCCCTGGCCGTGCACGAGGCCCGTTTCCTGCAGCAATCCGGGATCATGATCGGCGTGGTGAAGCACCTCGGCGATGAGGACCGCACCAGCGTCGTGCTCGACGTCATGACCGACGAAGCGATGAAGACCTCGCAGATCGAAGGCGAACTGCTCAATCGCGACAGTGTCCAGTCTTCGCTGCGCCGCGAGTTCGGTCTCGAAACCGAAGCCCGCCGGATCCCGCCTGCCGAACGCGGCATCGCGGAAATGATGATGGCGCTCTTCCGGGACTTCGCCGCTCCACTGACCGAAGAGGTCTTGGGCGACTGGCATCGCCTGGTCCTGAGTGGGCGCAGCGACATCGACGTCGTTGGCCGTTACCGTGAGCACGAAGATGCGATGCAGGTCGTCTCGGGAGCCTTGCACAAGCCCACCGTCCATTTCGAGGCACCACCGTCGCGCGAAATGGCGGCGGAAATGGCGCGGTTTCTCGAATGGTTCGCGGCTACCGGCCCTGGCGGCGCTACGCCCCTACCCGGCCTAACCCGGTCTGGCCTCGCGCACCTCTACTTCGTGACCATTCACCCGTTCGAAGACGGCAATGGCCGTATCGGGCGCGCGATCGCGGAGAAGGCACTGTCGCAGGCAATCGGGCAGCCAAGCCTGATCGCGCTGTCGCAGACCATCCAGCGGCGGCGCTCGGCCTATTACGACGCACTCGAAGCGGCGAACAAGTCCAACGAGATCTCCGACTGGCTCGCCTATTGGGCTGAGACTGTCCTTGATGCGCAGACCCACAGCCTGGCGCTGATCGACTTCCTGCTGGAGAAGACCCGGTTCCACGACCGGTACCGGGGGAAGCTCAACCCGCGGCAGGAGAAGGTCATTGCGCGCATGTTCCGTGAGGGGCTCGACGGGTTCAAGGGCGGGCTCAGTGCTGCCAACTACATCACGATCGCCGACACCTCGCGGGCCACGGCAACCCGCGATCTTCAGGAGCTGGTCGCGCTCGGCGCGATGGGGCAAACGGGAACGCTCAAGGCCACCCGTTACCACCTGATCCTCGATGCTGTTGCCGGGACAAACCCGCCGGTCAATCAGGCGTAGTCCCTGGGCCCGTCATCGCCTGCAGAATGGCCTCGGCCTTGTCGGTTGGCACGAACACCCGGGTTTTGTAGGCGATGATCTCGGTGAAGCAGCCCATAGCCTTGAGCTCGGGGATGCGGGCCGCCTCGGCGCCGACGATCTCGATCCGGCGCGCCCCGTTCACCCGGGACGTGCGAACGGTGAAGTTCAGCGGATGCGGCGCCTTCCACGTGCCACCACCGAGAATGGCTTGGGCGATCTTGGCCGGGTCAGTCTGCGCTTTGCGCGAGACGCCAAGCTTCTCGAGCGTCGCATCGACGTAGAGGTCATGGACGTGCCGACCGAGCCACGAGGCGCCGGACTTGTCGACGATGCGGTTGACCGTCAGGTCCTCTTTAGGAAGCGCGCCCCAGATCGGCAGCAATAGCCCGGTCGCAAGAAACACCGTCTCGGTCACCAGCTGGTTCTCGTCAGCGGCGTATTCTGCTTCCCACAGCGCGCTGAACTTGGTCTGGGCGACAGGCTCCCAGGCGGTCTCGTCCAGCCTGCCCGCAAGGATGTATTCGCTGCGCAACGGGCGGACGAGTTCGAACCGGCGGATAAGCTCGCCCTCCTCGTCCATGTGCGACGGCGCAGGGATCGCGAGCGCGACCTTGCCCGACTTGGCGTTGCGCAGAAACAGCGGCTTGTTCTCGTATGAGGCCATTTTCAGCACGCGCTCGAGCGCGAGCAGCTTACGCCGCTGGGTCAGCGACAGTTCGAGGAGGTGCGAGGTCGCCCCCGTCACCGGATCGGTACGGATCACCGTGTCGGAGAGCACCTCGCAGGTCTCGGCCGCGACGGTCTCGACGCCGATATCGAAAGTCCCGGCCTCCTTGGCCGCCGACACCCGCGTCTCCACCAGAGTCAAGAACTCGTCGAAGATGGCATTCTGGACGGCGATCTTCATTGCCAGGATGCGATTGAGCCAGCGCTGGATCGGCGGCAGGTCCTCGCGCAGCACTCCGTCTTGGTCGGTGAGTTCAAGCCCGCTCATGGCCTGGAATTCTTTCAGCGACGTGCTCTTGAGTTTGCCGGTGGCCAGCAGCCCGTACCAGTCGTGCAGCGCGTGCTTGGCGTAGGCGCTCTCGAGGTTGTCTGCGGCATCGAACATCCCCTGCCCGCCGGTCTGGCGCTGGCCGCGCGTCAGCGCACCGAGCGCATCGAGCCGCCGCGCGATCGTGCTGGTGAACCGGGCTTCGCCTTTGCAGTCGGTGGTGACCGGCCGAAACAGCGGCGGGCAGGCCTGGTGGGTGCGGTGCGTTCGTCCAAGCCCCTGGATCGCGCGGTCGGCTCGCCAGCCCGGCTCAAGCAGAAAATGCACGCGGCGCTGCTGGTTCTTGGCATCGAGGCTCGCATGGTAGCTGCGGCCCGTTCCGCCGGCATCGGAGAACACCAGGATACGCTTTGCCCCCGTCATGAACGCGGTGGTTTCGGCAAGGTTGGTGCGCGGCGAGCGGCTTTCGAGGCGCTGCTGGCCGCTGCCATCGCGGACCAGGCGTTTGGAGCGCCCAGTAACTTCGGCCACCGCGCTGACCCCGTAGTGCTCTAGCAAAGCGTCGAGCGCGGTCGGGATCGGCGGCATCGCGCAGATATGCTCGATCAGCTGCTCGCGAGCGGCCTCGGCCTGCGGGTTGTGGACCGGGTTGCCGGCTTGGTCCCACATTGGCCGAGAGCGAACGTCGCCGAGTTCGTCGACGTATTCCTCCATCTGCCGGGTCGGGAAAGCGCGGGTGAGGTAGTCCACGATGGCCTCGCGGGGCGACAAGTCCAATTCCAGCGCCTCGCGCTCCTCGGGATCGAGCTCATTAAGCCGCCGATTGAGGATCGATTCCGCCGTGCTGACCAGCTGCACCACCACGCTTTCATCCTGGGCGAGGTGTTCGTCGATCGCCGGGAAGATCGAAGGCAGCTTCAGTGAGAGCAGCACCTGCGCGAAGAAGCGCTGCTTGGTGCCTTCGAACCGACTGCGCGCCGCCGCCTTGGCGCCGCTGTTGAGCGTGCGGTTCTCGAGGCCGTCGACCACGCCCGTCAGTTCAAGCGCGGCTTCAAGGTTCTGGTGGATGATCGTCCAGGCCTCGCAATAGGTGTCATAGATCGCGATCTGGTCGATGCTGAGGTCGTGGCGCAGGATGTCGTACTCGATCCCGGCGAAGCTGAGCGCGCGGGCGAGATAGAGCCCCGACGCCTTGAGGTCGCGCGCCACCAGTTCCATCGCCGCAATGCCGCCGTCGCGGATTTCGGAGATGAACTGCTCGCGGTTCGCAAAGGCCGTGCCCGGTCCCCACAGGCCAAGCCGCACCGCATAGGCGAGGTTGTTGACGTCCGAAGCACCGGTGGCCGAGGCGTAAAGCACGCGGGCGCGCGGCAGGGTGTTCTGCAGCAGCACTCCAGCGATCCCCTGGAGCGAACCCTGTTTCTGACCGAGAGCCCCCTCCCCGCCAGCGACACCGCCCATTTCATGGGCTTCGTCGAACACGATCACGCCTTCGAATGCGGGACTGGCCCAGCGCACAATCTGGTCGAGCCGGGTATCCTCGACACGGGCAGAGCGAAGGGTTCCATAGGGGACGAACAGGATGCCCTCGGGCGCGGTGATTTCCTCGCCGATCTTCCAGCGCGCGAGATCAATGATGTCCGATGGCAGCCCGCCGATCGCGGTCCAGTCGCGCTGCGCATCCTCGAGCAACGGTGCGTTCTTCGAGATCCAGATGTGCCGACGATTGCCCTTCAGCCATTGGTCGAGAATGCAGGCCGCCGCCTGCCTCCCCTTCCCCGCTCCGGTCCCGTCGCCTAGGAAGAAGCCGGTGCGGTAGAGCTGACCCTCGGGGTCTTCCTTGAGCGCCACCTCGCCAGCAGTTTGGCTGAAGCGGCCGTGGAGATCGCGGCTCCAGGCTTCGCCCGCGTAGATCACGGTCTCGAGCTGGGCCGCCGAGAGCAACCGCGCGGTCACCGTCCGCTCGGGCAGGCACGGAATGTAGCCGGGCTTGGGCGCGGCGATTGACGCCATGGCGGCGGATTCGACCAGATGGGACGGATGCTCACCTGCTTCGGGGATGACGACGCGCGAGGGGCGATAGTCGGCATAGACCCCGCGTTGTTCGCCCATTGCCGCGGCCTCCTCGAGCACTTGGTAGGCGACAGGCCTGACCTCGTTGGTCTGCGGTGCCCGCACGATCACCGGACGCGCCGGGCCGCTTTTCACCGATCGGAACAAGCTGAGTTTGGGCCGAACCACGGCAGCCGGACTGGCCACGCGCAGCGCAGCGCGTGGAGGAATAGGTCCTAGCGCCGCGAACAGCTCGCTTACGGACGCTCGATTGATCGTCGAAACCGAGGTCTCGCCCGGAACCTTGTCGATTACCAGCAACCGCACCGCAATGCCGGTGCCGTGCTTGGCGTAGCCGCCCTTGTCGAGCCGCAGCGACATGACGACCCGTGCGCCTTCCAGAGTACGGCGATAGACTTCGCCACCTCGTGCGGATTCAGCAAACCAGTCCGGCATGATCGCCACCACCCGTCCGCCGGGCAACAGATGGTCGAGTGCTGCGCGCAGGTGCCGTGCCGCTGTGTTCTGATCTTCGCCGCGCGACTGCGACACCGAGAACGGAGGGTTCATCACGATCACGCTCGGCCGAGCGGTCCCGGCGAGCAGCGCGGCAATCTTGGCGCCGTCGTGGCGATAGACTGAAGAGCCCGGAAATAGGCCTTCGAGCAGCTCAGCGCGGGTAGGTTCGAGTTCGTTGAGAAGGAACTGCTTCACCGCGCCTCTTGCCAGCGCAGCGATGATCCCGGTGCCGGCGCTCGGTTCGAGGAAGATATCTTCGGACCCGAGGCGCGCGAGATGGACGGCAAGGCACGCCAGCGCCGGCGGGGTAGAAAACTGCTGGAAAGCGATCTGGTCTTCGCTGCGCACCGTGTGGGTCGGTAATTCCCGAGCAAGCGCCTCGAGCGTGCCGATGGCAGCACCGGCGTCCATTCGGCCGACCAGTTCCGGAATTGCCATGGCCAGCGCCACCTCAAGCGCCTCGAAACTCTCGCGCTGGGTCCAGGCTCCCGCAGCATCGTTGCCGCCCGAGCTCTCGGTCATGGCCTCCGTGAGAGCCGCTCGATCGATGGGAATGGCGAGCAGGAGCTTGGCAGCAAGCGTTCGCGCAGCGCCGAGAATGGCGCTGCTGCCTGAGATCGTAGCGGTCATGGAGGTCTCCGGGAGAATTGTGAGGTCTGCTGCCGACCGGCGGCACATCCCCTGCAGCCCCCCTCCCCTCAGCGCTTCAGGAGCTGCGCCCAGTCGTTCATGCGTCCCGGTGGCCACTCGGTGTTGATCGCAAGGCCCGGTCGGGCCAATGCTTGCCGCGCACGGGCTTCGGCGCGGCGGCCTTCAGGGTCGTTGTCAGCAAGCAGGAACACGCGCTCAACGCTGGCCGGGATCTCGACCTGGTGGAAGCGCTTGGCGCCCATGGTGGCCCATGCCTGGATGCCGGTCAGTGAGGTGTATGCCGCGGCAGTCTCGAAGCCCTCGCAGAGGCCAATCGTTTTGCCCGGTGGTCCGTTGGTCCAGGCAGCGCCGATCGCTCGCCCGAGGACGAGCTTCTCGGTGTAGTGGGCCGTCGTTGGATCGAGGAATATCCGCTGGATCGCGACGATCTCGCCCGCCTTGCGCATCGCGACCAGCAAGGCTGGCTCAAACTGAACGAGCCTCCCCTGCCCTTTCGGACAGCGCGGATGAAATCGCAGGTCTTCAAGCGGTGCCCAGACGTTGCGGACTTCGCGGACATAGCGCTCGGCCAGCGTGCCCTCGATCTGACGAGCTGCCTGCCAAATCGCAAGAAAGGCTGATGGCTGGTGAGCCTGTCTGCCAACTACCTCAGCGGGGCCAACGCTTGGCAGGTCGGCGATCCTGCGAAGCGCTCGAAGAACATCGGTAGCATCACAACCGGCATGGCAGGTCACGAGGATGCTGCGATCGCCTTGCCTGATCGCCAGTGACGGCGTTCGGTCTGCATGGGACGGGCAACGACACATCGCGGTGTTGCCCGTCCACTTGCCACCTAGGCGGGCGACGAGGGTTCGGAGATCCGATGTAGGGTGATTGCTGATGAGGGGCATAACCGCCCAGCTCAGCCCTACTCCCCTCCCCCGACGCGAATCAGCCGTCGGCGATGTGCTCGGAAATCATCGGTCAGTTTGCGCCTGCCTGAGCGCGCCGGTCAGCATATTTGATAACGAAGGCCTCCCAGACCCTGAGCCACTCGGCATCAGTGCGCGCTTGCTTGATGCCAGGGAAGCCCGCACGAAAAGCGTTTGCCATGGTATCAACACACCACGGCTTACCTTTATCGAGACCGATCGCCCGAAACTTCGTCTCTCGGTCGCCGTATGTCAGGCTACCGCCCGGAAAATGCTGCAGAGGTTCGGTGGTCTTCGTTTCGCGAAGGGGCGTGCGAGCCATCTTCGGGACCGATGATCTCGGTGCGGTTTCCAACGCTGGTGCACCAATGACACGCAGGTGCGGACCGACGAGCTTTCGCTCCAATGGGGCTGGCGAAGGTCGCAACACCACCTTGCGACCGCTGAAATCGACATCTGCGTTGGGATACACCGCCGAAACCAACTGCATGGTCTCTCGCACGGTTTGCCGGAAACGCTTGCTGTCGGCGTCATTGCCCAAGTGCTTGGCCAGTTGATCCCAGGAGATTACTTGCCCCCGGTCACTGCCGATCCGTGGCAGTCGATACGCAAGGTAGGTATAGAGGTCGAGCGCAGTTGGGGTGCCCTTGAGCTCTCGAATAGCGACCTCGTTAAGCGGTACGGCATGATCAAGCAGGTGGCTGTAGAATGCCTCTGACATCCGAATTTCACGCGCAAATGCGCCGTTTTTCTCAAGCGATCCGGCGTACTCGTTGGAAATCTTCACATCCCGAACAGCGAATGCGTTGTCCCCACCCTCGTTACCCTCCCAGCGGATTTGCCATTCGCAGGCAAGCAGCCGGTCCACCTGCTCCCTCATCAAATTGGCGGTACCGCGAGGTCCATAGGAAACTGTCTGATAGCCAAGACGGCGCATCCACTCAGTGAAATTGCGACCCAAGTAGACGTCGCGCGAACGCTTCGTGACTGCTTGCGACAGCAGATAGATCAGCGCGACGCGCGGATAGGCCCCATACGGTACTCCGAGGCTTCGAAGTGTCGGCTTGCCATCGACGGTTTGCAATATGGGCCTGGGGTTGATCGCCAGCGCATACTTTCCGTCTTCGCGAAGGATGGGTTGCGTATCATCCTTCGGCCGCTTCGTGGGCAGGGACATCGCGCAAAGCGCTGAATGCAGAAATGCCGGTACGGGCTCTTCATCCTGAACCCTGAGAAACGCATCCATGGTCAGCTGAGTGCCGGCAGACTGCGCTAGTGACCTGACTCGCTCTTCACCACCGCCTAGCATTGCTAGAGCGTATTGATGTCCGATTGGACGCAGTGTGTCTCCGCTCATTGAACCGTCCCTTCCCGACTCATTGGAGCCCCGGGTTGGTCGTTAATCAACAGGTTTGATCTTCGAAAGCAAGGCCATTGGCAGTTTTGACGGATTTCCGGGCCTGAAACCTCCAAACACGCCGATGATCTCGGAGCGGTTTGTCGGCGCACAACAAAATCCAATGACCAAAATTCAAAAACGATTCGCGAATCGGATTTTCTTAGGAGATTCCTTTAGTAGGTATGGGCTCCGAGATCATCGGTCTCAAGAGAACCGAGATCATCGCTTAAATGCACTGAATTCATCGGTTTGCACCGAGATCATCGGTGATTGTCCACAGGGGGCCAAACTAGGCACACACGTCCTTGTGCGACCGCCGATGCGCGTCACAAGATTGAACTCCCTGCTCCCTGGCGACCAGTGACTTTTCGATCCGTCCTACCCCTCTGATTCGGCGCTAGCCTGAAAAGAGCACGGAGATCATCGGTCACTTTGTAAGATTGGTGGCCAAAGTTTGCTCAAAACTGCCAAGAGTGCTAATTCGCCCGCTCAATCTCACAAAGCGGTGACCATGGCCAGCGAAGCAGCGCTCGACGCACAAACCGATGAACTCCTGGAAGACGGCTTGGGGACCTTACATCGAAAGGCCCTCACCATCCTTAAGCGTATTCGCGATGGAGCCCTGGATCCGGAGACCGGCCAAAAGGTCGGGCCGTGCTACTCAATCTCGAAGGCGGCCGCGCTCGTCGGCCGAACTGCCTCTGCAATCCGTGAGGCCGAGCGCGATGGGCGACTGCCGCAACGCGATCGAACTGCGTCCGGCCATCGGGTCCAGTACACCTTGGAAGAGCTCGATCAAATGCGCGCCGTTTTCGGAACTCGCCCCTGGCGAGAACCAACCGACACGCCCGCGGTTATCTCCGTGTCCAATTTCAAAGGTGGTGTTGGGAAATCGACAGTCGCGCTGCATCTCGCTCAGCATTTCGCCATTCACGGTTACCGCGTTCTGTTCATCGACTGCGACAGCCAAGCCAGCTCGACGATGATGTTCGGATATCGGCCCGACGTGGATCTGACCGAAGACGACACTCTCTACGGGCATTTTCATAATCCCGAACTCCTCGGGGTGCGGTCCATCATCCGCAAGACTCACTTCTTTGGCCTCGACCTGATCCCAGCCAACCTCAAACTCTACAATCTCGAATACGAGATCGCGGGCTACCTGGCGCAGAATCAGAACTTCGACATCATCGATCTGATCGCCGAAGCTATCGATACGGTGGTCGACGACTATGACGTCGTTGTCATGGATCCGCCGCCGGCTCTCGGCATGGTCTCCATGGCGGTACTTCAAGCAGCCAATGCGATGGTCATTCCCGTACCGCCGAGTGTGATCGACTTCGCGTCTACCGTGTCCTTTATCGACATGGCTCGCACCACGATGAAGCAGCTTGAGCAAATCGCGGGCAGGGTGAAGCCAGCTTACAACTTCATCCGCCTGGTTGGGAGCAGAGTGGATGAAAGCAAGTCTATGCACCGGGAAATCCTGTCGATGATGCGGCAGGTCTTTGGCGGTTCAATGGCGACATCTGTTCTGAAAACCAGCGCGGAAATCGACAACGCCAGCTCACGCATGAAGACCGTTTTTGAGCTCGACAGGCCAGTGACCTCGCATGAAGTTCACAACCGTTGCATGAAGCATCTGAGCGACGTCTGCAGAGAGATTGAGACTGACGTCCTGCGCACTTGGGCGAGCAGGGCAGGGGAGGCGGTTTAGTCAAAGTTGCCACGTGGCAACTCGGGCATAAAACCGCATATTATCAACGTCATGTCAGTGAAATTTGATTGGTTGGTATGAGGCTTGAGGCGTGGGATTGAGGCAGTTTCTTGGGAATGTTGCCACGTGGCAACTTACCAAATCTGGCGGCCTCACAGCGGCTCATGGAGGGCAGTTGCCACGTGGCAACTATGCCTCCGGCGAATAAAGAAGAGAGGTTCGGGATACGATATGGCCAAGGGAAATCGGGGCTTCGGAAGCAGCCTGACGGAAGGGCTGGATGACGATATCGAGGTTGGCGCGCCGGCTCCCTCCGAAAGCATTATGGCAAGCCGCAGTCAGAGTTTGGCAAGGATCGCGGCAGGCAAAGTCGTGACCGACCGGACGGAGTGGGTTGATCCCGCGCGCTGCCGACCTTGGCGCCTTCATAACCGCGACCTCGACCATCTTTCCGAAGATAGCTGCCGCGATCTAATCGACGCATTTCTCTCCGCTAAGAAGCAGCGAATCCCGGCAATCGTCCGTCGCCTCAAGGACGACCCTGATCACGACTTCGAGATCATTGCGGGCGTTCGTCGTTGGTGGACGGTTCAGTGGCTGCGTACCCACCACCATCCCGAATTCGAATATCTCGTAACGATCCAGAACGTCTCCGACGAAGAGGCATTTCGGGTTTCCGACATTGAGAATAGGTCTCGGAAGGATATCTCCGACTGGGAGCGCGCGAAGGAATATTCCCGCGCGCTCGACGAGTTTTACAACTCAAACCAAAGTGAGATGGCCGAGCATCTGAAGATATCGAAGTCGTGGCTCAGCCGCCTGCTGGACGTGGCGCGGCTACCATCAGAGATCGTTGCTGCTTTCCCGGACACCCATGGCATTACCGTGCGGGTGGCGCGAGACATCAAGCCACTGACTTCTGACAGGCGCGCACTGGATCTCATGATCGCCGAAAGCCGTGCGATCGTGGCTGAGCGCGATGATCTTGGAACTGCGCTTCCCGCTCCAGAGATTGCGAAGCGCCTCATCCGCGCAACGGTCGCTCCAGTGAAGTCATCGAACTCCGATGCCGAAGTGAGGGGGGCGAATGGCAAGGTGATCTTGCGCTATGCGCATTCGGCGAGGGGAGGGCACACGTTCAAGGTTCCTGCTCGAAGCGGTGCATCAACGGCTGAGGTTCTGAAGGCGATCGAGTCCGTCTTGCAGAAAAGCTGATCCAAATGCCCATCCTGACCGCTTGGGGGCGGTGCCCGAGATAAATCGCCTGCGTGAATCACTGAGACTCGACTGATTCAAAATTCCCGTTGGATTGCATGAATCCTCGTGCGGCATTTATGCGCGCATGGACACCCCGACCCACGGCAGCTTCATTTGGCTCGAAGCCGTCTGCGCAGAGCGCAATGTCGCCCGGCGCTATACCGTCGCGGTGAGCCGCGACCTGTTCGGGGCCTCGATCGTCGAGTTCGCCTGGGGGCGGATCGGCACTAAAGGGCAGGGGAGGGCGGTCTCGTTTGCCGACGAAAACGAAGCCGCACGCTTTGCCCGCCAGTTGCTCAAGCGCCGGGCGTCAGCCCCCAAAAGGATTGGCGTGCCCTACCGCGAGGTGTCGTTGGCGCCGTAACGCGCCTCAGGAGGCCCTGGGAGCCGCAATGGGGGCCAGGGCATGGTCACCGGGGCGCAGGGTGGCCAGATCGGCCCTGTCGAGCGCTGCGGCGGCCTGCGAGGCCGTTCGGCGGGTCACATCAAGCGCGCGGGCCAGTTCGGCGCGGGTGAGGGGTCCCAGGCTCAGGATCAGCTGCCACACCGCCGGCGCCTGCGATGAGGCGTAGAGCCCCGCCAATCGTTCGTCGCCCAGCGCAAGCGCTGTACGCACTGCGGCCAGGTCGGTTGCCACATCGGTCGCGGCCGCATCGATCGCGGAGGTCAGCAAGGCGGAAAGGGGCCTTTCCAGGTCCGCCTTGAATAGGCTGCGCGGGGCGAGACCGGCCAAGGCCAACGGTGCGGCGCCAAGCCCGAACACATGCGGGCGCATCGCCGCGGCGAGCGAGGCCGCCCAGGCGCTGCCCCGCGCCGCAAACCGCTGGAACACCTTGCCCTCGATCACCACCTCCTCGCTGCCCAGTTCGAGGAAGTCGATCTCATCGTCGCGCAGTTGCTCGAGCCATTCTTCCAGCGTCGCCAGCGGATCGCGTGCCGGCAGCAGCGCATCAAGCCGCGCCAGCGCCCGATCTGCCGGATCGCACGCGCTGGTGAAGCTCTCGGTCGTACCTTTGGCGGCGAGCGCGAGGCGCGCTGCGCGGGCGAGGGGAGGGGACCCGCGCCTTCCGATCCACGACAGGAAATCGCGCCGTTCGTTCGCGTACCACGAGCGGGTCAGCTCGGCCGCCTCGAGCCCGGGATTGTGCTCAGGGCCTTGGTTTTCCTGAGGAAAATCGCGGACATGGACGCGCCACAACCGCCTGAGCGAAGCCAGCGCCAACCCTTGCCCCACCTCCGCGCCCAGGAACGGCAGCGCCCCCTCGAGCCGTGCGAGCGCCAGTTGCCACGGGGGAGGGGAGGGTGCCATCACTGCCAATAATATAGGAATGGATCGAAAAGTATACTCTGCATTGAGGCCTTATTCTGGCCCCTTCCACTGTCCGATAACGGCCCATCACGGATACCTGCGCCGGCGTGATTTTCCCTGCTCGTTGGTCCCAATACCGGCGGAAAGCCGCGGAATCACGTGGTTGCTCGGCACTAGCCAAGAGCGACAGAAGATTATATCTAACGGGGGCAACCGTTCTGATGGGACCATTAAATGGAATGTGACAAATAGCATTGATCGGCTACGCCCGCGTTTCCACGGATGAGCAGGATACGGTCGCCCAGCAGGATGCCTTGCGCGTGCAAGGTTGCGTGGAGATCTTCGAGGACAAGGCGAGCGGTGCCAGCAAGGAACGTCCAAACTTAGCACGTGCACTCGGACGGGCGGGGCAGGGCGATACCCTGCTGGTCGTAAGGATTGACCGCTTGGCTCGTTCGCTGTCGCATCTGCTGGAGATCGTCGAGACCCTGCGAGGAAAGGGCGCATACTTCCGTTCGATCCACGACCCGATCGACACGTCGAGCGCGCAGGGCATGCTTATGACCCAGATGCTTGGTGCGTTTGCCGAGTTTGAACGAGCCCTTATCCGGGAACGGACGCGGGCAGGCATCAAGGCTGCCGTCGCCAGGGGAGCGAAGCCTGGCAACCCGAGAATGCGGGAACGTGATCCCGTGGCGATCTCGAATATTCGCGTCAGCCACAACGAGCGACATCTGAACGAACTGCTTGATGGCAGGCATCGCTGGCTGCCGACAGTCGAACGCCTCCGCCCACATTTGCCATGGGCATTGGTTCTGCGTCAGGTGCTGGCGATCACGCCACCGGTCCGTTCGTTCAGCGAGCGAACTCTGGTTAAGGCGTGCCGTAATTTGGTGCGTGCAAGCGTTGCCAACCCCGCGATTCTGCAGAAGTCACCGCGATTGCCGCCCGATACACGGGTGGCCCGCCTTGTTGCCGACCGTCTCAACACACATCCCGATGCAACTCTGCGCGACATCGCCACTTGGCTTTCTCGGGACTTGAGGGAACCGACACCCCGAGATGGCCTTTGCTGGACACCCGAGAGCGTTCGTCGAGTCATCTCGCAAGCGCGAGCCTTGCATCTCGTTGCTTAATCCTTGCCATACTACCGGGCGATTCAAGAGTGGCCTGTGTCGCGCAAAACCGAGAGTTCGAGCCGGTGGAGCTGTGCGAGCATCCTGTTCACGTGGATGACGGGCCACAGCGCGAGCTTGATCATCAAGGACATGATGAGGAGCACCGCGGCAGGGATTCCCCACTTCACAGCAGTAAGGGCATCGGCAGCGGCGAAGAAACCAATTGCGGCCCAGACACCGGCACCGAAGAGGACGAGTTGCGCGGTCATCATCATCATGCTTACCCAACCGGTGCGGCCCGAGAAGATTCCGATAAGTTGAGACAATTACGGAGGTTCTTGCTCGGTGCCTGCGCACGTGACCGCATCATCCCGCAGATTGGAGGCAAGAGCGCGGTCCGTTTGATTGCTCGCGATGAGACTGGCGCAGCGTCGCGTCACGATCCGATACGACCACGCCGGGAACGCACGCGCATCGCGCAGGGTTCGGATACCTTTTGCGATCTTGACCCACGCGGATTGTGCTGCGTCCCTGGCTTGTTCACGGTGGCCAAGCAGACGGCAGGCGTGCGCAACCAGTTTGGGGTGCCACTGCCGCGCCAGTCTTTCGAAGGACGTGTGGCAGCCGTCAATCGCGCGTTGCGCGATGCGAACTTCCTCTTCGCGATCAGGCCTGTTCTCGTGCGAACCATGCATCATGCAGGTAAGGTGGTCTGGATCACGCATTTGGTTCAATTGTCAGAGGTCCGACATTTTTGGCGATCGATCGATGGTATCAACGGCGGCAGGGCCGCCCCTCATATTGTCGGCGATGAATTACGTATTCGCGCCCATTCCAGCGCTCGACTGGGAAACACATGCCGGGGCCACCAATTTCGACGTCAGGCCAGCCTCCGGCGCCTTTGGTTGCCAGGAATGTCGCGATACCGGTGCGCGATGCGACCAGCCTCCAGGACCCATTGGCTTGCTTGCTGACGATATTGAAAACGACCCCCGTGATCCCGAAACAGAAGGTGCTTCCCTCGGTGATGACTGCCTCCGGGCGTCCGTCGCCGTTGAGGTCCTTCATCTGCTCGATCGCTCCCGGCGTATAGCCTGCCGTGCTGGGGTCTTCGCATTTGCGCCATTGCCCGCCTGACTTCTGGCCGACCCCAAGGGCCCACTCCAGCGCATGGTCAATTCTCCCCGGGGGTGTTGTCCATCCAGACCAAAGTTCGATGGTCGGCCGCCACTCGCTGAAGGGATCCGGGGAGACTAAGGCCGACCATCGAATTGAGTTGATCGTTGCTTCGGCAGGGTGGCAACGAGTCCGGGACGATTTTCTCCGTGAGCATGTATTGTTTACCGCAGCTCGGCGCCAGCGGCACCTAAAAAGGTCATAATAGAGATCACGCGACACTGTCGGTGGCCTGATTATGCATCGTTACGAGATTGGTGATCGGCTTGCCTGAGGAGGAGGCGAGACCGCCATTGGCGCGCCAGCGGCGGCCGCCATGCGAGGTGAACCGCGCCAAAGCCGACAGCGGCCGAAACGGTCGCAAACAGGAGGAGACCGGCGATTATGGGCAGCGTGGTCCCCATCACCATGCTGAGCATCGATGTCGACAGGTCATTCACCGCTGCAGGCATTGCGCCGGTCCCGCCAGATGAGCCAAGGAAATGGTTGCCTACGCGAAACGCGGCATAGTAGATCGGCGGAAAGGTGAACGGATTTATGACCAGCGTCGCCAGCGCTGCAACGAGGGGTTCCCGCGAGCAGAAGCAGCGAGAAGGTCCGCGACGACAATCTGCCCGATCGGCAGGACAAATCCCACGAAAAGCCCCAAGGCAACAGGGAAGGGCAAATCCTCTGTTCGGTTGACAATCGATGGCTGATCACTGTCTCGCGAGTTGTGATAGACGCGATCGGTGCCAAGACTACAGATTGGCGGACATACTGGCCAGGAGTCGCTTGAAGGTGGCAATGTCATTAGCCGATATGCCAGCGAGCAACCGTTCGTAGACCACATCGGCTTCCGCCCTAAGCGCGGGCAGGATGCCGATGGCTTTTGGGCGCAGATGCAAGGTCCACACCCGGCGATTGCCTTCGACAGCGCGGCGCTCGACATAGTCCGCCTTTTCGAGCTGGTCTATGACATGGCCAACGCTTGCACGCTCCAGCTCCAGGCATTTGGCGAGTTCGGTCTGGGTCAGACCGGGTGTCCTGAAGATATAGGCGAGTGCGCGCCATTGGGTGCGGGTTAGCCCGAACTTCGCGGTCGATGCATCGAACACGCGGCGGAGCTTGCGCGGCACCTCCTCGATCAGGAACACGAGCCCATCGGCTTCGGTAAGGTAGCTTTGCTCGTCGGACGTCTTCGCCATGGTCGTCGCTCATAGCCTTCGATTGCTCAAAAGGACAGTCTTTACTGTAAAATATCTTATAGTAAGATATAAGCATGTCGAATCCGCACGTCACACTCTCCGGCCATTCCGGTCATGCCATAGCCGCACTCACCGAAGGACCTGAGCAAGGATTTCCGGTACTTCTCGCCCACGGTGGAGGGCAGACCAAGCGGGCGTGGAAGCAGGTGACGGCGATGCTGGCCAGACATGGGTTCCGCGCCATCGCGCTGGACCTGCGCGGTCATGGCGACAGCGCCTGGGCCGATGACGGTGCCTATGACATCGTGGATTTCGCTGGCGATCTGGTCGCCATCGCCGGGTCGCTCGACCGCAAACCCGCGCTGATCGGAGCATCGCTTGGCGGGCTGGCCGGGATCATGGCCGAAGGTGAGGTCGCCCCCGGCAGCTTCGCCTCGCTGACCCTTGTGGACATCACCCCGCAAATGGAGGCGGGCGGCGTAACGCGCGTGGTAGGTTTCATGGCGGCGCACGCGCGCGAAGGCTTTGCCTCGCCCGACGAGGCGGCGCGGGTGATCTCCGAATATCTCCCCCATCGCCCAAGCCGCAAGGCGTCGTCCGGTCTCGCCCATTACCTGCGGTTGAAGCCGGACGGACGCTACTACTGGCATTGGGATCCCGCCTTCATCGATGGCATCATGCGCCGCAACGCCGAGCGCGGCGATGGCAGCGACTATGGACGCGGCGAACTGGGCGAAGCCGCTGCGCGGCTTGCGCTGCCGGTCCACCTGATCCGGGGCGGATCGAGCGATCTGGTCTCGCCCGAAGCCGTCGCGCATTTCCGCGCGCTGGTTCCCCACGCCGCTTACAGCGACATCGCCGATGCGACGCATATGGTGGTCGGCGACCAGAACGACGCCTTTGGCGATGCGATCCTCGACTTCCTGATGCGGACACACGGAACGGAGATCGCGGCATGAGTGAACCTGCAGCGAAGGTCGACCTCGAACAGCTCCGTGCGATGCTGCTCATCGCGCCGTTCCACCAATGGCTGGGGCTGGATATCGCCGAACTGACAGACGAGGCGCTGATCCTCGAGATGCCGTGGCGCGAGGAAATCGTCTCCAACCCGATGATCGGATCGGCCCATGGCGGTGTCCTCTCGGCGCTGATCGACCTGACCGGGCTTTGCACCATCAACGCGCTCGGCGGATCGGCGCGCGCGACGGCTGACATGCTGGTCGATTTCCACCGACCCGCCACTTCGGGGCCGCTGCGCGCGATCGGGCGGGTGGTCAAGCTGGGCAAGCAATTGAGCGTTGCCGAAACCCGGATCGAAGATGCCGGGGGCAGGCTGCTGGCCAGCGGACGGGGTGCCTATGTCGGCTAAGCTCTTAGCTGCTCCGGGAGCCTTGGCAGTACTTGCGCTGGCGGGTTGCGTTGCGGTTCCCGACGCCGGAGTTCGTCCGGTCATGGAAACCGCCGACACAATCGAGGCTGCGCAGACGTTGGCCGCGCGCGGCAATACGACCTGGCCGCCAGACCAATGGTGGCGTCTGGCGGGCGATCCGCAACTGACTGCGCTGATCGAGGAGGGCCTTTCCAATGCACCGCAGGTTGCGGTGGCGGTGGCGCGGGTCAGGCGCGCGGAAGCCGAGGCGCAGCGCGTCGGGGCCGCGCGGTTGCCAACGATTGGGGCGGAAGCTGAGGGCGGTCTGCGCCGCCAGAGCGGCAACAACGGCATCCCCGCACAGTTCCTTCCCGATGGGTGGCAGGACTATGGACAGACCTCGCTGAGCTTCGGCTTCGACCTCGACCTGTGGGGTCGCAACCGCGCGGCCTATGCTGCCGCGACATCGGAGGCCCGCGCGGCGATGGTCGATGCGGCGCAGGCTCGCCTCGTGCTGTCGGTCGCGATAACCGCCGCCTACGCAGAGCTCGGGCGCCATTACCGCGAGCGCGACAACGCAGCGGCCACGCTCGCCAACCGCCGCTTGATGCGCGATCTTGTCGCCCAGCGCCAACGCAACGGGCTCGACAACCTCGCCAGCCTGCGCCGCGCCGATGCCGAAGTTGCCTTGGCGGAGCAGGATCTGGCAGCCGTCGATGAGAACATCGGCATCCGCCGCAACCAGCTTGCCGCGCTCCTGGGTGCTGGCCCGGATCGGGGAACGTCGATTACCCGTCTGCCGCTTGCACCCTCGACACCCGGCGGGGTTCCCGCCGGTGTCACCACCGACCTGCTTGGCAGGCGGCCCGATATCGTCGCCGCGCGCGAGCGCGTGGAAGCGGCGGCGAGCCGCGTCAAAGTGGCGCGGGCCGGGTTCTTCCCGTCGATCAACCTCAGGGCGCTGATTGGCCTTCAGGCGCTCGGTCTCGGCAATCTCGTCGCTTCCGGCTCCTTGTTCGGAAGCGTCGGTCCGGCCATCAGCCTGCCGATCTTTCAGGGCGGCGCGCTCAAAGCGCAATATGGCAGTGCCGAGGCCGCCTATGACGAGGCCGTCGCAAACTACAACCAGACCGTTGTCACCGCGTACCAGCAGGCTGCCGACGCGGTGACCCAGCGCGACGCAGCGGACAAGCGGCTTGGCGCAACCCGCACGGCGCTGGCCGCAAGCGAGGAAGCGCTAGGTCTGGTGCGCACACGCTACGAGGCCGGGCTTGCCAGTTACCTCGACGTCCTCGCCAGCGAACGCGGTGTGCAGGACCTACGCGTCGCGGTCATCGGCCTTGAGACATACGAACGCGGCGCGACGCTGGCGATGATCCGTGCACTGGGCGGCGGGTTCGACGCGGGCACTACCCAACCATCAGGACAGACCGAGCAATGAGCGATACTGCGACACAAGCTGCCGAAGTCGATCCGGAACTGTCCGCCTTTCGCAAGGCACGCCGGACGATGTGGCTCAAGCGCCTGGCCATCGTGCTCGCAGTGGTGGCTCTCGCATGGGGTGCCTGGTACGTGCTGGTCGCCCGCAACTATGTCAGCACCGACAACGCCTACGTAAATGCGCGAATGGCGCAGGTCACGCCGCTGATTGCTGGATCGGCCATCGAGGTGCTGGTCGAAGATACGCAGCAGGTGAAGGCGGGTGATGTCCTGGTCCGGCTCGACCAGGCCAACGCCAAAATCGCCGTCGCGCAGGCCGAAGCCGATCTTGCCGCCGCCCGCCGCAAATTCGGGCAGGCTGTCGCGACCAACAGCGCGCTGTCGGCCCAGATCGACACCTCAAGCGCCGGTCTCGTACAGGCCCGGGCGCGACTTCGCACTGCAGAGTCCGAGTTCGACAAGGCGCGGATCGACTTGCGGCGCCGTGAGGCCGTCATTGCCAGCGGCGCGATCTCGGGTGAGGAACTGACCCAGGCGCGCAAGGCCTACGCCTCCGCCAACGCGGCGCTCGAGGCGGCCCGCGGGGGCATCTCCGAAGTCACTTCGGCCCGACGGGTCGCGCAAGGGCAACTTGCCGCCAACGACGCCCTGGTGCGCGGCTCCAGCGTAGATACCGACCCAGCGGTTCAGGCGGCCAAGGCCCGGCTCGATGCCGCCTTGCTCGACCTCCAGCGTACCGAAATTCGCGCGCCGGTTTCCGGGGTGGTGAGCCGCCTGCAGATTCAGGTGGGACAGCGCCTGAGCCCCGGTCAGACTATCATGACCATCGTCCCGATCGACAAGCTCTACGTCGATGCCAACTTCAAGGAAGGCCAACTCGGCCGTGTCCGTCCTGGCATGGCTGTAACCCTCAAGTCGGATCTTTATGGCGGCGATGTCGTCTACCACGGCAAGGTCACCGGGCTGGCCGGCGGTACGGGATCGTCGATGGCAATCATCCCCGCCCAGAACGCCACCGGCAACTGGATCAAGACTGTCCAGCGCCTGCCGGTGCGGATCGAGCTTGATCCTGCCGAACTGCGCAAGCACCCGTTGCGCGTCGGGCTGTCGATGGAAGTCGAGATCGATGTTTCCGGTGAGTGAAACCAGATGAGCGAGACCGCTTCATCAGGCGCAGGAATAGCCCCGTCCCGGCAGCTTGTTGCCGGGCTCGTGCTTGCCCTTGCCAATTTCATGGTCATTCTCGACCTGAGCATCGCCAATGTCTCGATCCCGCATATCGCGGGCAATCTGGGCATCACGCTTGAACAAGGCGCATGGGTCATCACCTCCTACGCGGTCGCCGAGGCGATCTGCGTTCCCTTGACCGGATGGGTCGCCGGACGCTTCGGATCGGTACGCACCTTCCTGTTCAGCATGGTCGGGTTCGGGATCTGCTCATTCCTGTGCGGGATCTCAGTCACGATGGGCATGCTGGTCGCCAGTCGTATCGGACAGGGAATTTTCGGCGCCTTCCTGATGCCCATGTCGCAAACCTTGCTGCTCAGCGTGTTCCCGCCCGAGAAGCGCAATATGGCGATGGGACTATGGGCTGTTACACTGCTGATGGGACCTGCTCTTGGTCCGATGATCGGTGGCTATCTCACAGAAAATTATTCCTGGCATTGGATATTCCTGATCAATGTGCCCGTCGCCATCCTGTGCATCGTGGTTGGTTTCGCGCTGCTCAGGCCGATCGAGACCGAGCGGCAGATCCTGCCGATCGACTATGTCGGCCTTGCCTTGCTGGTGCTTTGGGTCGGCTGCCTCCAGATCGTGCTTGACCTTGGCCGTAACCACGACTGGTTCGCCGACCCGATGATCGTGGCGCTAACGATCACCTCTGCTGTGGGTTTTATCGTTTTCATTATCTGGGAGTTGGGCGAGGATCACCCGATCGTCGATTTGCGAGTTCTGCGGCACCGTGGCTTCAGCGTCAGCCTGACTGTTCTGTCGCTCGCATTTGCCGGATACTTCGCGGCGTTTGTCGTTGTCCCCCAGTGGCAGCAAGCCTGGCTCGGATTTCCTGCGACAGCAGCCGGCTTGTCCTCTTCGTTTTCGGCCATGGGCGGACTGATCACCGTTCCGCTGGTGGCTTTCCTGATGAGCCGCCTCGACCTGCGTTTCCTTGTTTCGTGCGGCGTTACCTGGATTGCGGCGATGACGCTCGTGCGCACAACCTGGACAACAGACTCCGATTTCTGGACCCTCAGCATTCCGCAGTTCGTTCAGGGGCTGGGCACTCCCTTCATGATGCTTCCTCTCATGACCCTGACGCTCAATACGGTTAAGGAAAACGAGGTGGCATCGGCCGCCGGCCTGCAAAGCTTCATGCGAACCATCGCCACCGCCGTAGCGACTTCCATCACTCTGTCTTATTGGGGTGATACTCAGCGCATCGCGCGCAGCGATGCGGTGGCGGTCCTGCAGCCGGAAGCGGCGCAGGCAAGCCTTTCCAGCCTCGGCTTCCCTTCTGAACAGATAAGGCAAGTGCTCAGCAACATGGTTGAGCTGGAGGCGACAACGCTGGCGCTTATTCATACCTTCTGGGCGACCACAGCCGTTCTGCTTTTTGCCGCCGCCCTGATCTGGCTTGCCCCACGACCGTCGAAATCAGGCGGCATTACGATGGGCCACTAAAGAAGACTGACCGGCAACCAGGAGGCAGATCTGGCTCTGTCGGCTCCAGAACTTCATTGGCCTTATGTCTTGACCCGACGCGACAACAGGATTGATGCAACCACCAACAGCGAACCGATCAGGTGGTATTTTGCGAACCGTTCTCCAAGCAGTGGTACGGCCATCAGGACCCCGAACACTGATGGCAGGTTCATGTAGACCCCCGCACGGCCCGAGCCGACCAAGGCGACCGCGCGATTGAACAGCGCGTAGGACAGCAGCGAAGGAAATATCCCGACATAGAGCAGGGATGCGAGCGCCGCGGGTGAAGCCACGGTCAGGCCAGCCCACCAGAGGTGCCAGGCATAGGGCACACTCAAAGCCGCGATCCCTACCCCGAACAGGACAACCAGCAAACTGAGGTGGTGCATCGCCGGTGCGCGGCGCAGGAAGGTAGCATAGGCGGAATAGAGAAAAACCGCAATGATGGCGAGCAGATCGCCTCGGTTCAGCGCATCCCAGCGCAGATAGTCGGGATGCCCCTTGGTCATGATCCACGCGATTCCGGTGATCGAAAGGAGTGCGCAAACGAGAAGGATCGGGTGCACCCTCTCCCGAAACAGCACAACTGGCATGAGCAGGGTCATCACCGGCATGGTCGATTGCAATAGAAGATTGTTGGTCGCGGTGGTGAACTGCAAGCTTTGATAGACGAGAAAGGAAAACAGCCCCACTCCTAAGGCCCCGAGGAGCCCAAGGAACCGCCAGCCGCCGACAATGGCGGACAGGTCGTCGCGGAGGTGTCGCCAAGCGAACGGGAGCACGAAGACCAGCGCCACCACCCACCGCCAGAACGCCAGCGTCACGGGTGAGAGCAAGTCCTTGGCCGCCCGCCCGACGATCGGATTCAGGGCCCAAAAGAACGAGGCCAGACACAGCAACAGGGCTGGTGATTGCCAGAGCCTGGACACAAGACCCAGGATGCTGGACGTGTTGCGGTCGGCATCTTGCAACCTAAAATTCTCCCCAGAAACGCGGCTTGAGAATCGTCCTTGCGCCAACGGTAGGTTTTGCATATGGTGCATCGCGTTGCATGTATAGCACGAATCGACTATGCAGCACTCGGAACAAAAAGCATGGGAGCGATGCGATGAATGGATCGGCGGCACTCGTCGATAATGCCAACGCGAGCCAGTCTCGCCGGGTGTTCTGGGATCAGGACGTCTATCAGCTGGAGCTGGAGCGGATATTCTCGCGATGCTGGCTCATGCTCGGACATGATTCGCTAGTTCCCAAACCGGGCGACTTCATTACGACGTACATGGCAGAAGACCGTGTCATCTTGTCGCGGCAGCCGGACGGTTCGCTGAAGGCGTTCATCAATTCCTGCACTCACCGCGGCAACCAGATCTGTCATGCCGACAGCGGCAGCGCCAAGGCGTTCGTGTGCAATTATCATGGTTGGGTTTTCGGTCAGGATGGTTCGCTCGTCGATGTTCCGATGGAAGAGCGGTGCTATCACAGCGATCTCGACAAATCCAAGCTGGGGCTCGCGCCGATCCGGGTCGAAACTTACAAGGGCTTCATCTTCGGCTGCCATGATCCCGAAGCGCCCTCGCTTGAGGACTATTTGGGGGACTTCTGCTGGTACCTCGATACGATCTGGGACGGTCCGGACGGTGGTCTGGAACTGCTCGGGCCGCCGTTGAAGAGCACCCTCGCCTGCAATTGGAAAGTCCCGACCGAGAACTTCGTCGGCGATGGGTATCACGTGGGCTGGACGCATGCCGCCGCTCTCCAGATGATCGGGGGCGAGCTGGCTGGCCTGTCGGGCAATCGCGCCGACATGCCGTTTGACGACCTTGGTCTGCAATTCACCATGCGGCATGGCCACGGGTTTGGCCTGATCGATAACGCGGCGACTGCGATCCACGTCAAGCGCGACGGGTACGTCAAATATCTCGAGGAGACGCGGGGCGGAATTCGCGAAAAATTCGGGCCGGAGCGCGAACGGCTCTATGTCGGTCACTGGAATACGTCGATCTTCCCAAACTGTTCGTTCCTCTACGGAACCAACACCTTCAAGATCTGGCATCCGCGCGGGCCGCATGAAATCGAGGTCTGGACCTATACCATGGTACCGAAGAATGCCGACACCGAAACTAAGCGGTCGATCCAGCGCGAAGCGATCCGTTCATTTGGTACGGCGGGAACGCTCGAAAGCGACGATGGCGAAAACATGTCGTCGGCCACCTACAACAACAACGGTATCATCACCCGCAAGGGGCGGATGAATTCGAGCATGGGCAAGGACCGCGAAGGGCCGCACCCCGTCTATCCAGGAATTGTCGGGGTCAGCTTCATCGGCGAAACCTCGTATCGAGGCTTTTATCGTTTCTGGCAAGAAATGCTCGATGCGCCAGATTGGGCCGCCATCCGGGCCAATGACGATACCTGGGATGCAATGTGGACCAACCGTAATTTCTGGCCTGAACGTCTGTCGGCGAAGCAAGCCGAGCCGCAAGACTGATCCCGACAGCAATCTGGACCGCAAGATGACCGAAACACGCAAGCCCGTAGGCATGGAACTGCATCATGCCATCGTCAGTCACTATTCCGCCGAGGTGCGGATGTTGCAAAACCAGCAATATCGCGAATGGTTCGATACTGTAATCGCCGAAGATATCCATTACTGGATGCCAGTTTACGAACAGCGGTTCGCACGTGACCGCCGCCCGGATCCAACCCCGGGGGATGCCGCAATCTACAACGATGACTATGCCGAGCTGCAGCAGCGGGTCGACCGGTTGCTGACGGGTCAGGTATGGATGGAAGATCCGCCATCACGTATCCGCTATTTCGTCACCAATGTCGAAGCATTCGAAATTGCACCGTTTGAATTCGAGGTCTTCTCTAATGTTCTGGTGCACCGCAATCGCCGACAGAGCGAAGTTTACGTGCACACGCTGGGACGCGAAGACAAGCTGCGGAAAACAGGCAGCGGCTTCAAGGTATTCAGCAGGAAGCTGAATATCGACGCGCGCGTCGTGCAGGACAAGAATCTCTATTTCTTTGTATAAGCAAATTCAATCAACTGGAAATCAGGAAAGGGGAGAGCAAAAATGGACGCATACGCGGCAATTATCGAGCGTCAAGGCGGCGAATTCGTTCTGGATAACGTCTCTATCGAGGATCCGCGCGACGGCGAAGTGCTGGTCAAGGTTGCCGCAGCTGGCATGTGTCATACCGACCTGACGGTTCGCGATCAATATTACCCGACGCCGCTGCCGGCGGTGCTGGGCCATGAAGGTTCGGGCGTTGTCGAAAAGGTCGGACGTGGCGTCACCACTGTCAAGCCAGGCGACAAGGTCGTGCTCTCCTTCAGCTATTGCGGCACCTGTCCATCGTGCCTCAAGGGGCATCAGGCCTATTGTCCGAGCCTGTTCCCGCTCAATTTCATGGGCCGCCGCCTGGATGGTTCGACGCCGATTACCCGCAACGGCCAAGAGGTCAACGCCTGCTTCTTCGGGCAATCCTCGTTCGCGACCTATTCGATCGCGTCGGAAAACAACTGCGTCAAGGTTGCCGACGACGCACAGATCGAACTTTTGGGCCCACTGGGCTGCGGCATCCAGACCGGGGCGGGCAGCATCCTCAATGCGCTTTGTCCCGAACCTGGCTCCTCGATCGCGATCTTCGGGGTCGGGTCGGTCGGCCTCAGCGCCGTGATGGCCGCCAAGGCCTCGGGCTGCCTCAAGATCATCGCGGTTGACCGCAACGCAGGCCGCTTGGAACTGGCGCGTGAACTGGGCGCCACCGATGTGATCGACGCCAACACGGTCAACGCTCAGGAAGCGATCGTCGCGATGACCGGTGGCGGCGCCGACTATGCCATGGATACCACCGCCATTCCAGCGGTGCTGCGCTCGGCGGTGGACAGCACGCACAACATGGGTGAAACCGCAGTGGTCGGCGGGGCGAAGCTGGGCACCGAGTTTTCGCTAGACATGAACAACATGCTGTTTGGCCGCAAGTTGCGCGGCGTAGTCGAAGGATCGAGCACCCCGCAGGTCTTCATCCCGCAACTGATTGCGATGCAGAAGGCCGGGCTGTTCCCGTTCGAGAAGCTCTGCACCTTCTATGATCTCGACCAGATCAACCAGGCCGTCGAGGATACCGAAAAGACCGGCAAGGCGATCAAGGCCATTCTCAAAATGTAGATCGCTTCTGGGGCGGCGCACCAATCGAATTGCGCCGCCTTGGACCTGCACTTGGACCTCAGGAATTTAACAATGTCGAGTGTGTTTTCCTTCGGTTCCGGCGTTCTGGTCGCAGGTCAGATTGGTCTCGACAAGCGCGTCTTGGGCGGGAAAGGGGCCAACCTCGCCGAGATGGCGCGGATCGGGCTGCCCGTCCCGCCTGGATTCACGATTTCCGCCGGCGAATGCCTCGCTTATCTTGACCACGGCAGAGCTTCACTTGATCGCATCCGCGATGAGGTTTCGGCTGCTTTGGGGCTGGTCGAACGGGCGACGGGCAAGACGTTCGGCAATCCTCGCGATCCCCTGCTGGTCTCGGTGCGTTCGGGCGCGCGGGTATCCATGCCGGGGATGATGGACACGATCCTCAACCTTGGCATCAATGATGCTACCGTCACCGGCCTGGGCCAGTCCTCCGGGGATGAGCGGTTCGCGCTCGACAGTTATCGCCGCTTCATCCAGATGTATTCCAGTGTCGTGCTCGAAATCGAGCATGGCGTATTCGAGGCAGCCCTTGACCGCATCAAGGAAGATCGCGGCGTCGATGAGGATATCGATCTTCGAGTGGAGGATCTGCGCGGCGTGATCGCGACCTTCAAGGATCTCGTGCTTGCCCATCACGGCGCGGCCTTTCCTCAGGATGTACAGGAACAACTCTGGACGGCAATCGAGGCGGTGTTCCGCTCATGGGACTCACCGCGAGCCAAGGTCTACCGGCGCCTGAACGATATCCCCGGAGATTGGGGCACGGCGGTTAACGTCCAAGCCATGGTGTTCGGAAATCTTGGCGAGACCAGCGCTACCGGCGTCGCCTTTACCCGCAACCCTGCAACCGGCGAGAAGGCCTACTACGGCGAATGGCTGGCCAACGCCCAGGGTGAGGATGTTGTCGCCGGCATCCGCACGCCCCAGTATCTGACCAGGGCTGCCCGCGAAGCCGCAGGTGCGCGGCTTCCCTCAATGCAGGAAGCGATGCCGAAGGCCTATGCCCAACTTGCTGAGGTGTTCGAACTGCTGGAGCGCCACTATCGCGACATGCAGGACATCGAATTCACAGTCGAACGCGGCAGGCTCTACCTCCTTCAGACCCGTTCGGGCAAGCGCACCGCCAAGGCCGCGCTCAAGATTGCCGTCGACATGGTCGAAGAGAGCCTGGTCGACGAAGTGACCGCGCTGCTCCGCCTCGACCCGGCCTCGCTCGACCAGTTGCTTCACCCCTCGCTCGATCCGAATGCCCCACGGGTGCTGCTCGGAAAGGGTTTGCCTGCCTCGCCCGGGGCAGCCTCGGGAGGTGTGGTATTCGATGCGGAAACAGCGGCACGGTGGGCCGAATTGGGAGAGAAGGTCATCCTCGTCAGGCATGAGACGTCGCCTGACGACATCCATGGCATGCACGTCGCAACCGGCATCCTGACGGCGCGCGGCGGCATGACCAGCCACGCGGCCGTGGTCGCGCGGGGTATGGGCCGGCCATGCGTGGCGGGCACCGCGAGTCTCAAGATCGACCCGGTCGCGCGGGTCGCCGAGATCGGCGGCCAGCGGCTCGAAGAGGGCGCATTCATCACGATCGACGGTTCGACCGGCGAAGTGTTCCTGGGCGAACTGCCGACGATCCTGCCCAAACTTTCGGGCGATTTCGCAACGGTGATGGCATGGGCTGACAAGCATCGCCGCCTGAAGATTCGGACCAACGCGGAAACCCCGCTCGATTGCGAAATGGCCCGCCGGTTCGGGGCCGAAGGGGTCGGGCTTTGCCGAACCGAGCACATGTTCTTCGATGAAAGCCGGATCCTCGCCATGCGGCAGATGATCCTGGCCGACAGCGAAAAGGAACGACGCTCCGCGCTCGACCAGCTATTGCCCGAACAGCGCACCGACTTCCGCCGGATCTTCGAAATCATGGAAGGCTTGCCAGTCACCATCCGCCTCCTCGATCCGCCGCTGCACGAGTTTCTGCCGCATACGGATAGCGAGTTCACCGAGCTTTCGCGGGCGATGGGTATTGACGTGGAGCAGGTTCGGCATCGCGCAATCGAATTGGCGGAAACCAACCCCATGCTGGGGCATCGAGGCTGCCGACTGGGCGTGGTCTATCCCGAAATATACGAAATGCAGGCTCGCGCGATTTTCGAGGCGGCGCTCGAAGTCGCGGGCGAGGCGGGCATGGCGGTCTGTCCCGAAATCATGATTCCGCTGGTCGGATTGCCGCGTGAACTGGAATCACTGAAGGATACCCTGTACAGGGTCGCTGAAGTCGTGTTCGCCGAAAAAGGCGAGCGGATCGCCTTTAGCGTTGGCACCATGATCGAGCTGCCGCGGGCAGCCCTGGTTGCCGACGAAATCGCTGCAAGCGGGGAATTCTTCTCGTTCGGAACCAATGATCTGACCCAGACTACGCTGGGGATCAGCCGCGACGATGCGGCGCGTTTCCTGGGTGCTTATGTGGAAAAAGGCATTATCGCCAAGGACCCGTTCGTCACCCTCGATATCGAAGGGGTCGGCAAGCTGATCGAAATGGCATCGCGCAAAGGGCGCGAAACCCGGCCCGACCTAAAACTGGGGATCTGCGGCGAGCACGGCGGCGATCCGGCCACGATCGCCTTCTGTGAGGAGATCGGGTTGGACTATGTCAGCGCATCGCCTTTCCGGGTGCCGATTGCCCGACTGGCTGCGGCCCAGGCGGCGCTGGCGCCTTCATGAACGGACGATGCAAGCTGAAATTCTGAACCAAATCGAGATGAGGTGCACCTCAAATGGAATATGATCGTAAGGACGCCAAGGCCTGGGCAACGAAGACCGTCAGGGGCTTCTATCAGTGTCCGATCACCCCGATGACCGCCGATTACAAGTTCGATGTGGACGGTATCCGCTACAACATCGATAAATATGTCGAAATGGGCGTAGATGGCTTGGCCGTCGGCGGGTTCATCGCCGAATGCTGGAACGTCTCAGCGTCAGACTGGTTTCGCTATCACGAGATCGTTGCCGAGGCGAATGCCGGGCGGCTCGATCTGTGGACCATCGTGCTCGATCCCAGCGTCTATACCGCGATCGAGAAGATGCAGTTCGTCGAGAAGCTCGGGTATAACGGGGCTGAGGTGATCAACCCGGTTGTGCAGCTCAAGCGCGACGACGAAATCTATTCCTGGTTCAAGTTCCTGACCGACCACACCGATCTGGCCGTCTGCCTCTACCGGACCCCGGTTTCGGGCACCGTGCTGAGCTGGGACCTGATGCGCCGCCTGGCCGATATCGATACCGTGATCGGCGTCAAACAAGGTGCCATGAGCCGTGCCGAGACAATCAAGATCCGCCAGCTAATGCCCGAAGGCTTCAACACGATGGAGCCATTTGAATACTTCTTCCTCGACGATCTGCGTCTTGGCGGCACCGTTTGCTGGGGTGAATTGTCCTACATGCTGTACGGCAAGAAGCGCCATTTCGCCAAGGAATACATCCGCCTGGCGCATGAAGGAAAATGGGAGGAAGCGCGGGCCGCTTCCGATCAGCTCAGCGAAGTCCGCGAATTCTATCACGACAACTTCCTGTGGGATATCGCCCGCACCGCGACCTATGCCAGCGCACTTGCCAATGTGAAGGCCTGGTACGAAGCGATTGGCCTCAAGGCTGGCCCGATCCTGCCGCCGGTGGCTGATGTGACGCCGGAAAAGAAAGAGCAGATCAGGGCCAAGCTGGTCGAACTGGGCATTGCCTGAGCCGAACCAACGGGAATCCCAAAGCATGTCCAAGCAATTGCATTTCTGTTTCCACGGCGCCGGCGGGCTAGGCTCGGTCATCGGCGGATTCCTGGCGCGCGGCGGCCACAAGGTCACGCTGATTGCGCGCAAGCCCCATGTCGAGGCGATCCGCCGGGATGGCCTGAGTATTTCTGGTGTGCGGGCGCAATTCGTCCAGCGCGAAAACCTCTTCGCGGTCGAAACGCCCGAGGAGGTTGAAGGCGACATCGACTATTACATCCTGCTGACCAAGGCCAAGGGTACCGATCAGGCGCTGGCCGATGCGCAGGTGTTGGTCGATCGCACCGCTTGCGCGCTGACTTTGCAGAACGGCGTGGGCAAGGAAGGCAAACTCCAGGCCGCGTTTGGCAAGGACAAGGTGATCGGCGGCTCGATCATGGACGGGGCGACCCTGCTCGAACCGGGCAAGGCGCTCAATCACATGGCGGTTCCCGTCACCGCCTATTTCGGCGAGCTGGAAGGCGGGGAGAGCGAGCGCACGCGGATCATGGCCGAAGCGCTCGACGCTGCGGGCATGGGTTCGCGCTCAACTCCCGATATCGTCCATGTCCATTGGGAAAAAGTGGTTCAGGTCGGTGGAGCATCGTCGTGGAGCGCCAGTACGCTGGGCGCGCTTCCAAAGCTCGATTTTGTGGATGGTGTGGCGGTTCGCGAAGGCGCCGAACACTATGTCCACGTCGTCAAGGATCTGCTGGCGATCTACAAGGCGCTTGGCTACGAACCACAGAACTATTTCGCGCCGGTATCCAGATTGGTCGAGATTGACCGTGAAGGCTTTGAAGAGGCAGTGTCCGGTGTCATGGCGATGGGCACCAGGTTCAAGCCGGAAAACCGTCCTGTCCGCACCTCGATGCATGACGATCTCGTGGCGGGCCGGCGGATGGAAGTTGACGAGGTCCTGGGGCCGCTCGCGGCGGCAGCGGAGCAACTGCAGGTTCCTGCGCCAGCCTTTCTCAGCGCCTATCGGGTGCTCAAGACTTTGAACAGCTATCTGTAGTGAAAGATTGACCATGAGGCGTTATTCCATCGCCAGCATTCCGGGAGATGGAATAGGCCGCGAGGTGGTGCCTGCCGCAATCGAGGTGCTGACGGCGGCAGCGGCCAAGTGCGGTTTCGTGCTCGAATTCCGGCACTTCGACTGGAGCTGCCAGACCTACCTCGAAACCGGCAAGATGATGCCCGATGATGGGCTAGACCGGTTGCGCGATCATGATGCGGTGTTCCTCGGCGCGGTCGGCTTTCCCGGGGTACCCGATCATATCTCGCTGTGGGGGCTGCTGCTGCCGATCCGGCGCGAGTTCGAGCAGTACGTCAATCTGCGTCCGGTGCGGCTGCTGCCGGGCATCGCTTCGCCCCTGCGCGACAAGGCTCCCGGCGACATCGATTTCTGGGTGGTGCGCGAAAACTCGGAAGGCGAATATTCCCAGATCGGCGGTCGGACCGGGACCGGCGAGAACGAAATCGTCGTCCAGCAGGCGATCTTCAGCCGCCGGGGCACCGACCGCATCTTGCGCTATGCCTTCGACTTCGCTCGGCGGAGCGGGCGCAGGCATGTGACCAGCGCGACGAAGTCCAATGGACTCTATCATTCGATGCCGTTCTGGGACGAGCGCTTTGCCGCGATCGGCGCCGAATACCCCGATGTTGCCGCCGATCAGTATCATGTCGATATTCTCGCCGCACGCTTTGTGATGTCGCCCGAACGGTTCAATGTTGTGGTTGGTTCGAACCTGTTTGGTGATATCCTTTCCGATCTGGGGCCGGGAATCACTGGCACCATCGCTGTGGCGCCTTCTGCTAACCTCAACCCCGAACGGCGGTTCCCTTCGATGTTCGAGCCGGTCCACGGGTCTGCCCCGGACATCGCCGGGCAGGGCATCGCCAATCCGATCGGCCAGATTTGGTCGGGTGCAATGATGCTGGAACATCTCGGCGAAGCCGAGCCCGCCGCGCTGGTGATGCGCGCACTCGAAACGGCGCTCATTGCGCCCGATATTGCGAGGACCCCCGATCTTGGCGGAAACGGGACAACCGCGGGATTTGCGCAAGCTGTTCGCAGCACCTTGCTGGGGCTCTAGCCGGAAAGCTGGCGGTCCCGGCGCTGACCAAAGGAAACGGAGTGATGGCTGCCTATTTCATCGGATCGATCAAATCGCACGACGAAACCTGGGTGGCAGGCTATATGGCCGCAGTTCCGGCGCTGGTCGGACGCCACGGCGGGGAAATGGTCTGCCGTTCGCACGAGTTCGTCCGTTATGAGGGCGAGGGAGCCGCACCTGACTATGTCGTGGTGATCCGGTTTCCTTCGATGGAGGCGATCGACGCCTTCATGAACGATCCGGACTATGCGCCGCACAAGGATGCGCGCATCGCCTGCGCCACATCGGATATCTTCGCGATCGCCTGAGGAGGCCGCCATGAAGGTTCTGCGCACTTACCTGATCGCCGTGGGGATCTGGTATCTCTGCAATCTCGTGCTGCTCTGGCCGCCGGTCTATGCGGGGGCCCTGCGGCTGATCTACCCCGGTATTGCGCTGGGGCAGGGGACGCCGTCTTTCGGCCTGCTGCTTGATGCCTGGTTGATCGTTGGCATCCAACTGGCGGCAATCGGCCTTGTGGCGTTGTGGGGCGCGCGCGATCCGTTGCGCTACTGGGCGCTGGTTCCGGTGATCGTGCTGACCGAACTCGTCGGCTCCGCCTGGGACATCTATAGCGTCGTTTGGAGCGGAGAAGCCTTGTGGGTCGGCTTGACGACCTTGGCCGCGCATGCTGTGATCATGGCGGGTGCATGGTTTGCCAGGCGCGCGATGGAGCGGGATATCGTCTGATCAATCAGGTTGAAGCCCGCGGGCGCGCAGCCGCGCGAGGATTTCGTCTGTCGCCGGGCAGGGCAGGTCGGCCTGTCGCGCGAAGCGGGGTATGGCCCCACTGAGGTGGACGAATTCCGACGGTCTGCCCGCTTCGAGATTGCGCTGCAGCGAACTGGTGACGTCGGGTGGAAAGCGGCCGATGAAGTCCAGCTTCTCGTCTATGCAATCGGGCGGCAATTCGATGCCCAACGCCGTTGCGATCCGTTCGACCTCGGCCATGGCCTCGCGCAAAAGCGCGCTGGCCTGGGGATGGCTCAGCACCTGACCGACCTTCAGGCCGAACGCCGGGGCCACCGCGCCGATCGTCGCGGCCATCAGGAACTTGTCCCACAATGCTGGGCGCATGTCGCCTGTCAGAGTGGTGGGGACCCCAGCGGCAATAAGGTCGCCCGCAAGGTTTGCCGAGGCCTGTCCGGCAGCCGGGTCGGTTGCGTGATCGGCGACCGGGCCGGCCAGCAGCGTGGCGGGGACGCCGGTGTGGCGCACGATCCCGTCTTCCAGCTCGAAGAAGCCGTGCATGCGTGCGCCAAGCACGACAGCGCGGGGCAGGGCGGCCTGGGCGATGCCGGGTGCTTCGACCCCATTCTGCACCGTCAGCAGCGTGAAGCGGCTTCCGCGCAGTGGTTCGAGCAGGGCGAGCGCGGATTCGATCTGAAACGTCTTGGTTGCCAGGATGGCATGATCCGGAGGCGTTGCGGGATCGCATGCTGCGGACACCGGCACACGCACTTGCCGCTCGGCCCCGCCTTCGGACAGCAGCACGCCCATGTTTCGCAAGGCCTCGAGACGCGCTCCTCTGGCGATCAGCAGAACTTCATGCCCGGCGTCGTGCAACCGCGTGCTCAGGAAACTGCCGATTGCCCCGGCGCCGATGATGACAAACCGGCTCACCGCATCAGGCGAAGAAGCGGTTGTCCGGGCGCGGCAGGCCAAGATGGTCGCGCAGCGTTTCGCCTTCGTATTCGGTGCGGAACAGGCCGCGCGCCTGCAGTTCGGGTACAACCTTGCCGGTAAAGTCTTCCAGGCCTTCGGGCAGGTAAGGGAACATGGTGGTAAAACCGTCGCAAGCGCCTTGCTCAAGCCAATGCTGCATCTCGTCGGCGATGGTCTTGGCGGTGCCGACAAAGGCCAAACCGCCATAGCTGCCAGCCTTCGCGGCGAGCTGGCGGATCGTCAGGTTCTCAGCTCTGGCCAATTCGATCATGAACCGCCGCGAACTTTTGCTGGCGTTGGATTCGGGGATGTCGGGCAGGGGGCCGTCGGGATCGAAGCCCGATACGTCGTGACCCAGCATGCCAGACAGTGAATGGATGCCGCTGTCGTAGTGGACCAGGCTGTCCAGTTTCGCGCGCTTCGCGTGGGCTTCCTCGACGGTGTCTCCAACAACCAGGAATACGGCCGGCATGATCTTGATGTGATCGGGATTGCGTCCGACCGTCGCCGCCCGCCCTTTGACGTCGTCGTAATAGGCTTTGCTGCCTTCCAGCGTCGATTCCGCAGCAAATACGGCTTCGGCAGTTTCGGCAGCGAGCTGGCGGCCCGGGTCAGAGGCACCGGCCTGGAAGATGACCGGCCAGCCCTGAACCGGACGCGCGATGTTAAGCGGCCCGGTGACCGAGAAATGCTCGCCCTTGTGGTTCAGCGCATGCATTCGGTCGGGGTCGAAATAGATGCCCTTTGCTGCGTCCATAACGAAGGCATCGTCAGCGAAACTGTCCCACAGCCCGGTCACAACGTCATGAAACTCGCGGGCGCGGTGATAGCGCGCGGCGTGATCTGGCTGGGTCTCCAGGCCGAAGTTGCGGCTGCTGTCCGGATTCGAAGTGGTCACCACGTTCCAGCCGGTCCGCCCGCCGCTGATGTGATCGAGAGAGGCAAAGCGGCGCGCGACATGGAACGGCTCGTCGTAAGTGGTCGAGGCCGTTGCGACGAGGCCGATTCGCTCAGTCACCCCGGCCAGTGCGGAAAGCAACGTGAATGGCTCGAACGAGGTCACCGTGTGGCTGCGCATCAGCGCCTGGCGTGGCAGGTTGAGCACGCCGAGGTGATCGGCCATGAAGAAATAATCGAACTTGGCAGCTTCAAGGCTGCGGATGAAGCGCTGGATCGCTGCCAGGCTGAAGTTCGCGTCGGGTAAGGCACCTGGATACCGCCAAGCTCCGGTGTGGATGCTGACCGGGCGCATGAACGCGCCAAGGTGAAGTTGCTTGGCCATCAGTGCGTTTTCCGATCTGGAGGTACGGCCGGACCATACCGAACGGTCCGGCCGTTATTTCGTTAGGCAGGCATGGCCTTGCCTTGCGCCTGGTCGAGTTCCCGGCGAACCGCAAAGTGGTCGTCATAGTTCTCGGGCTTCAGGGCGAAGGCTTTCTGGCGCGGGATGCGGTTGGCGTTGATTTCATCGTACTTGAGGTAATAGGCCTTGTGCATCCGGTAGAACGGGATTTCCGGCCAGAGGTGGTGGATCAGGTGGTAGTTCTGATAAACCAGTAGCGGGTTGAGCAACCATTCCCAGCCGAACCGCATGGTTGTCGCCATGTAAGGGTCTTCGTCTTGCGCGATGATCGCGGGATGATGTGGCAGGATGACGAAGACGATGGCGATGATGAACAGCGTGATCCGTGACGGCACGAACCACAGCATAAACAGTTCCCAGCCGAAGCCGAAGTAAATTGCCGCAACGAACAGCAGCACGAGGAGCGAATAGAAGACAAGCAGTTCGGTGCCATGTTTCTTGCGCACGTTCTGACCATATTTGACGAAATACCAGATGTAGGCACCATCGAAGAAGGTCCAGCGGAATGGAACCTGCCACCAGGGCGATTCATGCTCGAACCGGTCGGGATCTTTGGGTCCATTGGTATGCGTGTGGTGCTTGTTGTGGACCCAGCGGAGCAGGACCATCGGGGCATAGGGAAAGAGGAAGAACAAGCCGATCGCGCCGATCGATTCGTTGATCCAGCCAACGCTCGACAACGACTTGTGCGAGGCGTCGTGGATCACGCTGAAAAGGAGATATGTCACGAGGCCGTTTGAGATTGCACCGACCCAAAGCGGAAGCATTGAGTTCAGCGCCAAGTACCAGGTCGTTGCGATCCCTGCCATGGAAACGACAAACAAGAGAGCTGTCGGCAGGGCGAGAACGGGCGCCTTTCGCAACTGTTCGAAATGCTCTTCGGACGATCTGGGAAACGCAATTGCAGCCATTACCCGACTTCCTTTCCTCTCACTGGTTTCTAAGCGCCTAGTTGGGTTGACGCTCGGCCTCTTTGTCGCAATTGACTCAGATCATGCTCTTGCACGCGTTTGGGCCTTACACTATTCGTTGGACAATATGCAATGCTTTCCCATCATGCAAGGGGCTTTTGGGCCGGGGAGTGGCTGGTGAAGGGGAATACCGATGAACGCACGCAAGGCTAGCCAGCTGGCAGCTAAAGGTGATGAAATGGAACATCAGGCTACCGAGCGCTTGCCTCCCGAAGATTTGAGCGCGAATGATTCGCCGCGCAAGGCTATCCAGTCCGTGGAAATTGGTGTTCGCGTCCTCAGGGCCTTGATGGATTGCCCAAGGGATGGCGCACATCTGCGTGAAGTTGCCGAGAAATCGGGTCTGTCACGCAGCCAGGCACACCGTTACCTGCTGGCTTTTGTCAATACAGGCGTGGTCGAGCAGAATGTCCAGAATGGCCGCTATGCACTAGGTGAGTTTTCAGTTCGTATTGGCATGGCCGCGCTGGCGCGGGTGGAGCCGGTACGGATCGCTGGCGATAATCTGGCGAGCGTGCTGGAAGAACTGCAAACGACAGGGTTGCTGTCGGTCTGGGGCGATTATGGGCCAACGGTGATTCGCTGGATCGATGGCGGTCTGCCCCTGTTGACCAGTTTGCACGTCGGCTCTGTTTTGCCCTTGCAGGCTTCGTCCACCGGCATCCTGTATTTGACCCATTGTTCACGAGCTTTGACTCGGCCCGTCATCGCTCAGGAGCGCGCCAGCGGGCTGGTGGTTTCCGACGACGAACTGGAAAGGCAGATAGTCCAAGCGCGCGAGATGGGATACGCGACCACACAGGGTACGGTTGTGCCTGGTCTCTCTGCCTTGAGTGTACCTGTGCTTGATTCCGGGAACAGGCTTGTTGCAACGATGAGCGTTCTCTCGCGAGTTCAGGACAAGCATTTTTATTCGAAGCCGAAGATCGAAAAGATCCGTTCGGCGGCCATGGCAGCGAGTCGTGCGATCGGCTGGCAAGGATAGCTCCTGCGGTTTTCCATCAGAAGTGGACTGGCCTCCATATTGGTGGACCGGCTTCATGGCGGGGGCGCTGCCAGGCCCGACCATCCGGAAGGTATGAACGTTGTCGCTGACCCATAAAGAGCCAATCGGCAAACGGGAGTTCATCGCCATGATGGCGATGATCCAGGCATTGCAGTCACTTGGGTTTACAACTTTGCTTCCGGCCTTGGGTGTCATGGCAAACGATCTGGGGGCAAGCGGTTCAAACCAGCGGCAATGGGTCATCGGCACCTTCCTGATCTGCTCCGGCCTGTTTTCGCTCGTCCCGGGGACGATCTCCGACCGGCTTGGGAGGAAGCCGGTCCTGCTGGTTTGCATGGGCCTGTTCGCCCTGATCAATCTGCTTTGTGCTTTCGTGGCTGACTTTTCCGTCCTGCTGGCGGCCCGCGCGCTGCTTGGCTGTGCCTCGTCCGCCCTGACCGTCCTTCCTCTGGCGATCATTCGCGACCGCTATCAAGGCGAAGACATGGCCAAGCTGCAAGCCTTTGTCGCGATGCTGTTTATGGCAGTCCCGACCCTTGCCCCAAGTTTGGGTTATGTGATCTTTACTACGCTCGGCTGGCGTGCCGTCTTCATTGTCATCGGGGTGCTGTCGATGGGAGTGTCAGCATGGTATTTCTACCGCATGGAAGAAACGCTGCCGCTTTCCCGGCGGCAGTCCCATGGTGCCAGTGAATTGTTCGGCAACATCCGCCTCGTTCTGACAAACCGCCGGTCGATCGGTTACGTCATTGGCATGGCCCTGATTTTCGGCGCTCACTTCGGCTTTATCAACAGCTCGCAGCAATTGATCGGCGAACATTTCGGGGCCGGCGGGGCCTATTCGGTAATCTTTGGCTTGATGGCGGGCTCGATGATGCTGGCCAGCATTGCCAATTCTGCGATCGTACACCGTTTCGGCATCCGGGGGATCGGCCATGCCGCCATCCTGTGCCATTTCCTTGTGTCGATCGGCCAGATCTATTTGGCATCCCGACCGGGCGAAACCCTGCTTCAGTTTGTGCTTCTGACATCCGCGAACATGTGCTTGCTGATCACGGTCTTCATCAATTTCACCGCGATTTCCCTGCAGCCATTCGGCAAGGTGGCCGGGGCCGCGGCCTCTGTTCAGACGTTCTTCCGTTTGGTGCTTGGCGCGGGGCTGGGCGCACTGATCGGGCAGGCCTACAATGGTTCCCCGCTGCCTCTGGCCTATTCGTTCTTCGGGGTGGCGAGCGTGACCATCGTGCTTGTACTGTTCAGCGAAGGCTGGCGATTGTTCGGGGGACCTATACCGGTTCAGGCTGCGAACTGACTGTGCCGCCTATTCATCTTCGACCGGCTCGGGACTTCCCGGCGCGGCCAGATTCGAAACCATTCGCACCCCGTCGATCACGATCGGGCTCGCGACGCCTTTGCGCCCTCCGGCCATTGCGGCGAGGCCTCTGGCGACGACCTGCGGATCGGCGAACACTTCGTCGAGTTCGTTGATCGGTCCGGCTGGCACGCCAACCTCTTCAAGCGCGTCGAACAGCGCTTGTCGGTTCCACTGGGCCGTGCGCCCCTCGACCGTTGTGACCAGTTCCGCCCGGTTCGAGAGACGGGCAGGATTTGTGGCGAAGCGTGGGTCTTCATGCAGTGAACACCGCAAAACGCGGCACAAGCTGGCGAACTGGCCGTCGTTGCCGGCCGCAATCACCAAGGGTCCGTCAAGCGTGGGGAAGGCTTGATAGGGTGCCAGATTGGCATGACCGTTGCCGAACCGGCGCGGGACTTTGCCCGAAGTCATCCAGTTCATCGCCTGATTGGCCATGACCGCCACCTGGGTATCGAGCAGCGCCATGTCGATATGGGCGCCGCTGCCGGTGCGGTCCCGGCGGTTGAGCGCGGCGAGAATCGCCACAGTGCTGTACATGCCCGTGAACAGGTCGGCCACCGCGATGCCCGCCTTCTGCGGCTCGCGATCGGGTTCGCCGGTCATCGACATCATGCCGCCCATGGCCTGGGCGATGAAATCGTAGCCCGCGCGGTGGGCATAAGGCCCGGTCTGCCCGAACCCGGTGATCGAGCAAGTAATCAGGCGCGGGTTCAGTTCGGACAGCGCGGCATGGTCAAGCCCGTATTTCGCCAGCCCGCCGACCTTGTAGTTTTCGATCACGATGTCGGCCCCGTTCGCCAGCTCGCGGATGATGGCCTGGCCTTCCGCGCTGGCGATGTCGATCGCGAAGGAGCGCTTGCCGCGATTGGTCGAATGGAAATAGGCCGCGCCCAGACTCGTACCGTCTTCTGCGGTCACGAACGGCGGCCCCCAATGCCGCGTGTCGTCGCCCGCACCGGGCCGCTCGATCTTGATCACTTCGGCGCCCAGGTCCGCCAGCAATTGCCCGCACCAAGGTCCGGCCAGAATGCGGGCGAGCTCAAGCACCCGTACCCCATCGAGCGGTTTGGACGGATCGCCGGTTACTGCGGCCCGCCAGGCCGGTTTCGCCATGGTCAGACTCCGCCCTGCGCGGCGATGCGTTCGCGCCAGCGGCGAAGCCCGTCGCCTGCACCTTTTGCAAAGGTGAAGCTGTCGATGCCGTTGGCGATGAAGCGGGCGCCGCCATCGAGGAACTGCTGGACGAGCCGCTCGTCGCGCGAAAGGATCCCGGCCGGTTTGCCGGTTGCCACGATACGCGCCAGCGCCTCGCCGGTCAGCTTGAACAGGGCATCGAAGCTGCTTGCGCCCAGCAAACCTTCGGTCGCGGCCAGGTCCGCAGGTCCAAGAAACAGCGCGTCGATCCCATCCACCGCAGCGATCGCCTCAATGTTGTCGACGGCAGTCGCGGTCTCGATCTGGGCGATGATGCAAACCTGCGCATTGGCCTCTGCGACATAGGCAGGATAGCCACCCCAGCGTGAGGCGCGGGCACCGCCGAGGCCGCGTTCCCCAGCTGGCGGATAGCGCGATGCGGTCACGATCGCTTTGGCTTGTTCGGCGGTTTCGACCATCGGAACCATCAGGGTCTGCGCACCAAGATCCAGAACCTGTTTGATCGTCACCGAATCATGGCCGGGAACCCGTACAATCGCAGAACAAGGTGGAGTGGCTTCCACCGCACGCAGCTGCGCGACGATGCCGGGCAAGGTCTGCGGGCCGTGTTCACCGTCGATCAACAGCCAGTCATAACCCTGGCCCGCACAGATTTCGGCAATGTCTGGATGGGCCAGCGCCAGCCAGAAACCAAGCTGGACCGGACCTTCGCGCAAGGCCGCCTTGAAGCTGTTGACGGGTGTTTGCATTGTCGCCCTCTATACGAACCGGAACCCGATTGAACCAAACTCGCCGAAATCGGCGTTGAAGACATCGCCCGGCGCCGCTTCGACCGGACGCGTGAACGATCCGCCGAGCACGACTTCTCCGGCTTCGAGCGCTTGCCCCCAGGGCGCGAGCCGCCGTACCAGCCAGGCGACGCCGTTGGCGGGATGGTTGAGCACCCCTGCCGCAAGGCCGGTTTCCTCGATCACCCCGTTGCGGCTGAGCAGGGCGCCGATGCGGCGCAGGTCGAGCCCGTCGGGTTTCGCCGGCAGACCGCCGACGATGATTCCGGCATTGGCGGCATTGTCGCTGATCGTGTCCAGGACCTTGCGCGCGGCCCCGGTTTCGGCATCCTTGGGATGCACCCGTGTGTCGATGATTTCGATTGCCGGAACCACATAGTCGGTGGCGCTCAGGACATCGAAAATCGTCGTCTGTGCTCCTTCCAGGCGGCGCCCGAGCACAAAGGCCAGCTCGACCTCGACCTTGGGCGTGATGAACCGCGCGGCTGGAACGTCGCTGCCCTGTTCGAACACCATGTCATCCAGCAAGGTGCCGTAATCGGGTTCGGTGATCCCGGCTGCCTGTTGCATCGCGCGCGAGGTCAGGCCGATCTTGTGGCCACAAACGGTGCGCCCTCGCGCCAATTTGAGATCGACCCAGGCCTGGTTGATGCGGTAGGCATCCTCGATCCGCATGGCGGGATAGCGCGCCGAGAACGGCCGGACCCGTTCGCGGGTCTGCTCGGCGCCGTCGAGTTCAAGCGCCAGCTCGTTGACCAGTATGTCGCTGAATGCCTCCACTGCCATCTTGCAATCTCCCGTGGCATATCGTTTGGGAAAACTCATTGCACAATGTCAAACGATATCTTAGGCTCCGGTAAAAATGACCGTGAACTCCGGCAAAGAGTCTCGCGGATATTTCGTCAAGATCGCATGGGAGAATGTCATGGCTGCTGAAGGGGTTATCAGGGAAGAAAAGATCACGGGCCGGGGCTTGACCTCGCACACCCTCTTGGCGGGCGATCCGTCCAAGCCGGCAATTCTGCTGCTTCACGGTGCGGGTCCGGGCGCACATGCCGCATCCAACTGGTATCACCTGATGCCGGACCTCGCCGAAAACTTCTTCGTGATCGCGCCCGACCTGATCGGTTTCGGCCAGTCAGTGATTCCCGATCCGTGGCCTGACAGCGTGATGGGCTGGATCGGCACCCGGGTCGACCAGTGCTTTGGCCTGCTTGAGGCGCTCGGTGTGAAGAAGGCCCACGTTGTCGGTAATTCGATGGGCGGCGCGCTGACCCTGCAGATGATGAGCGAGGAGCCCGACGCGATCGACAAGGTGGTGCTGATGGGTTCGATCGGAGCCCCCGGCCCGCGCACCCCGGAACTGATCCGCCTGCTCTCGTTCTATTCCGATCCACGATATGCCCGCTATCGCCAGGTGATGCACAGCTTCGCCTACGATGCCGAGAAGTTCGAAGGCATGGAGGAAATCGTCGAGAACCGTTACAAGATCGCCACCGATCCGGGAATCATGAAGACCGCGGTCAAGATGATCGATTCGATGAAGAACGGCATTGAGACGCTCAACATGCCGCCCGAACTGCTGGGCAAAATGCCGCACGAAGTGCTGATCTTCCATGGCCGCCAGGACCGGGTGGTGCCGCTCGACACCAGCCTCTACCTGATCCAGCATCTCAAGCATGCCGAACTGTACGTTCTCGACCGTTCGGGCCACTGGTCGCAGCTGGAACGGTGGGATGTCATGCGTCCGATGATGGAAATCCATTTCGGCGCCCGCAGGTTCTAGGCGGTTGACCACGTTGCATGTCTGGTCAGCATTTTCACCAAGGTCCGCGATTGGGTACTTCGGCACGGTCGGACCAAGGCCCGGCCGTGCCGCCAGTGGGTGATGGAGCTTCAGTTCAGGTGGAGCAGCACGCGGCGGCGTTATGGGACTATTCCTTACACATTTATGCCAAGCCGGGTGTGGCAGCTTCCTGCCTTGCCTTGCAGGACCAGCATGGTTGTGACGTCAACACGGTGTTGCTTTGCCTTTGGTTGGCAGGGGCGCGTAGCGCCATTCTCGCTGTTTCGGACATCGAGGCCGCGCAGCACTCGGCAGCAACTGCGAATGAACGCTTCGTGCAACCGGTCCGTGCGGTGCGGCGCTGGATGAAGCAGTGGTGCCAAGGTACGCCTGAGTCGGAAATTAACGCCGCGGCTTATGCGGCGCTGAAGACGGCAGAGTTGCATGGTGAACGTCTGGTCCAGTCCCAAATGCTCGCTGGGCTGGACCTGGACCAGTTGACCCGTGCCGAGTCGTCCGAAGCTGCAGTCCAGGCAAGCTTTGCCAACTATTGTACCTTGGCGAGCACATCTGGCGGAGTGGCAGAGGAACTGGGTGAGCTTGTTGCCAGGGCCTGGCATTGAGCCAGTCCTGCCTGTCGGGCTAATTGCATTTGAGGAACGGGATATGGATCGGTGCCTGGATGGATCAGTTGTCGCGATCACTGGTGCCGGGCGCGGAATAGGTCGCCAACTGGCGTTGTATTGCGCCGCGCAGGGGGCGGCAATTATCGTCAACGATCTTGGCGTGGCGCAGGCGGGCAACGGCGGCGACACCGCATTCGCTCAGAACACCGCCAACGACATCATCGCTGCCGGGGGCAAAGCGGCGGCCAACTTCGGTAATGTTGCAGATCCGGCGGAGGCGCAGAGCATTATCGAGGATGCGGTACGGAAATTTGGCCGAATCGATGCGGTCGTGAACAATGCAGGCATCCTGCGAGACAGCATCTGGCACAAGATGAGTCACGCGGACTGGACCAGCGTTATCGCGGTGAATCTTACTGGTGTCTTCAACGTTTCCAAGGCCGCCACGCCCTATTTTCGTGAACAGAAGGCGGGCAGTTTCGATCATTTCACTTCGACGAGCGGTCTGATCGGCAACATCGGGCAGGCGAACTATTCGGCGGCAAAGTTGCCGTCGTCGCGCTTTCGCAGTCTATCGCGCTCGACATGGCGCGGGTTGGCGTCCGCTCGAATTGCATCGCGCCTTTTGCGTGGAGCCGCATGACCTCGTCAATTCCCGCGACAACTCCTGCCGAACACGAACGTGTCCAACGGTTGCAATCCATGTCGGCAGACAAGATCGCGCCGTTGGTTGCCTATCTGGCATCCGACCTGTCTAAGGACGTGACGAACCAGATTTTCGCGGTTCGCAAGAATGAAATCGCCCTGTTTTGCAAGCCCCGGCCGATCCGGTCGATGACCAAGGTCGAAGGCTGGACGCCGGAGGCAATTGCCCACGAGCTTGTACCTTCGTTTCGCAGCAGCTTCGCGCGCGCCGATGAAGTCTCGGCGCATGTCTTTCCTTATGATGCAATCTGACAGGTAACCGATGAGCAATGCCGGCATAGATGCAGAAGTCTTGATACAGCTTGAACGCTTCGTGCGCGACCGGCTCAGTCCTGTCGAGTGCAAAATTATTGAAACCGACCTCATCCCCGAAAGCGTCCTCGAGCGATGCGCGACCTGGGTCTGTTTGGATTGACCATACCGGAAGAGCATGGCGGCGCCGGCATGAACATCAGCCAGTATATCCTCACCAGGCACACGCTAAGTTATGCGATGCCGGCATTCCGCTCGTTCATTTCGATCAATGTCGGCATGTTCGCATCAGCCTTCAAGAATGGTGGAACAGAAGCGCAGAAGTCTGCATGGCTGCCGCGCATGAAATCGCCGCTTTCGGCCTGACCGAACCCGGTTCGGGATCAGATGCGGCGGGTCTGCAGACGACTGCGGTGCCAACCGGAGATGGCTGACTTCTCAATGGCACCAAGCCTGCGTGCTCACCAAAGCAACCAGCTATCCGCATACTCCGTTGGCACCCTAGCAATTTCAGCCTTACAAACCCTGTTGACCTTTTCCGCCCAGCTTGATTTGACCTCAAAGTGCCTTGTTTTTGGCGGGTTCGGCCTTTGTGGGGGGAAGCTTCTGCGCCACGATGTGATCGTAGATCTGCTTGATCTCCGCGTCCGACAATTCGGTCGGTCGGAACGGCGGCATTTCGATCAGGCCCTGGCGAACGACCGAATGTAGGTAATCGTAATCTAAGTCCTTGCGACCGATGAGCGAAGGCACCGGAGCACCTTTTTCGGCCAGCAGCATGGTGCCACCGTGGCCCGGGCCGGGGTTGTGGCAACCTGCGCAGTAACGCTCATAATTCTCCGCACCGTCCACCACTGATTCGCCTTGTGCGGACGAACAGGCAGCAAGTGCAGCGAAAAGCGAAAGGGCGAGGAACTTATTCATTTTACCTCCGCAGGCATGGCGACGCATCGGCTCAGACCGAGGCAAAGATCGAGTTGGGATCAAGCGCCTGCTTGACCCGCGCATGCAGGGCCGAGCGGCCACCCTTTTCATAGGTCTTGGCAACCGCCGCCCCCAGCCCGGGGTCGGTCATGATCTGGCCGAAGCCGGCCTCGGCCTGCGCGGCGATCAGGGCTTCGGCGCAAGTCTTGGCCCGTACCGCATCCTCGCCCTTCCCGGCGGCATGGGGCAGCACCTGGCGATGGTTGGCCGAACGCCAGATCGCGGTGGTTTCGCCAACGAAGTCGAAGCCGTTTTTGGCACAGATATCGCGCGACAGTTCATAGAGCTTGACGGCTTCCTCGCCATCCACAGGGCTGACCGGGTTGACCGTAAGCGCCAAGTCGCCGCTCCAGCCTGCTGTCCTGGCCGGGGGATCGGCCACCACACCGGTCATCGTGCCCATCCGCCAGGCCCACAGCTTGGGATCGATGCCCTTGCCATCGGTAATCACCCTTGCGCCGCTGATCGACGAGAACGCGCCCTTGACCATGTCCCACAGGATCGCGACGTTGCCGGGCAGGCCATAGAGCGAGCCGTAAAGGTTCCAGTAGCCTAGTCCGAGCACCTCACCAGCGGCCTTGACCGCGCTTGCCGCCATCGGCCCCTGGCCCTCAAAATCGGCGCGGCGCTTGCCGAGCAGGGCCGCTTCGTGGAGCGCATTGCCCACCGCGACGCCATTGGCCACCACCATGTTGAGCTTGAGCGGCCCGAGCACGTCCAACAACGCGCCCAGATCGTCCTCCTTGGGGACCGAGACCATGAAGGTCTGGTGCGCCGGGGGCTGCGGCATCATCCACATGCCGACCTTGGTCACCACCCCGAAATCGGACTGGGTGAACAGGCCATCGACCCAAGGGCCATAGCCGAACTTGAACAGCTGCCAGCAGGTGCTCTTGGGCATGGCGCCCATGCCGGTGCGCACCATCTTGCCATCAGCCAGCATGACCTCGAGCCCGCACTGCATCAGGAAATGATCGGAATAGGGGGTGTAGCCGGGGCGGCGGTTGATGAAACTGGCGGCCACGCTTTCATCGGGATTGCCGGGAAAGTCGACCCACAGCTTTATTCCTTTTTCCTTGATGTGGGCATCGAGCTGGCGGAAGGTGACGCCCGGTTCGACTAGGCAGGTGGCCAGTTCGTCATTGACCTCGAGGACCTTGTTCATCTTCTGCAGGTCAAGCACGATCACCTTGTCCTGTACGGCTTTTTCAAGTCCGTAGGCGCCGTTGCAGACCGTCTGGACCACACCGCCGCTGGTGCGCGCAGCTTCCAGCACCTTGGCGAGCTGGGCTTCATCGGCCGGAAGCACCACGCCTGCCGGTGCCATCCCTGGGACAGCATAGCGGGCCAGGGTCTGCGGGCTGGTATCGACGGCGGCCTTGCCCAGTGCCTGGGCGAGGGTGCCGAGCGTGGCCGTCTGGCGGGCTTGATCGATCATGGCGTTGGGAGCCTTATTGCTGGAGAATCTTGGGATAACGCTGGAGATCGCCGACATCGACGGCGAAATCGGCCGAGCGCACAGCCGGGTCGATAGCGCGGGCCGGTTCGCTGTCGCGCCAGGAAAAGTTGCAGGTCGGGCAGCGCAGGATCGTCCACACGACCGCGCCGTCCTGCCTGCCCTGATGATCGGTGACAGCGCCGCTCGATTTGCAGCGCCCGCAGACGGTGGTGGTCATGACAGGGCTCCCAGCTGCATTTCGCGGATCCGCTTGCTCAGGGCGTCGATCTCGTCCCCGGTCGGCGGGGTGACAAGGTGCGCTTCACCCACCGGATCGGGCGGGAGATAGCTGGTCGCGTCGATGATCAGGCGGTGCCCCTTGCCCGGGACCACTGCCGAAGGATCGATCGGCACGGCAGGCATGTTGGGCAGCACGATGATATCGTCCGCACGGGTGCGGGTCGAAAGCGCCCACATCACTTGGTTGAGATCGAACGGATCGACATCGGCATCGACCATAATCAGGTTCTTGAGGTACATCACGCCGTGCGGCGTGCTCAGCGCGCGCAGCGCGACCGTCTTGGCAAAGCCGGCCATGCGGTTTTTGACCGAGATGATCCCGGTCAGTCCGTGCTGGTAAAGCGCGTTGACCGCGGTGACTTCGGGGAAGCTCTGGCGCAGCTGGGCATAGATCGGGGCGGAGGTGTGCAGGCCGATCAGCGTATCGTGCTCGGTCCAGCCGCGCCCGATGTAAATGTTCTCGAAGATCGGATCGCGCCGGTGCGACACCGCCGTGACCTTGAAGATCGGCGCCTTGCGCACGCCGCTGTAGGAACCGGGGAATTCGCCGAACGGCCCTTCCAGCTCGCGTCCACCCGGTTGCAGTTCGGCCTCTATCACGATTTCGCTGTCGGCCAGGATGTCGATCCCGTTGCCCGATTTGGTCAGCCGGATTGGCGCGCCCATCATCGCCGAGGCATAGGAATATTCCGATTCCTCGTAGCCGATCGGGGTGGCAGCAAACACCGCAAGGCCGGGATGATTACCCAGCATGACCGCAATCTTTAGCGGAACGCCTTCCCGTTCGGCCGCCATGATCTGACGTCCCATGTCGTGGGAGGGGATCGTCATCAGGGTGAAGGTGTCCGGCCCCTGGATCTGCAGGCGATAGATGCCGACATTCTGCTTGCCGAAATTGTCTGGATCGAGCGGATCGCGCGAGGCGACCGAGGCCTTGCCGATGTAGAACCCGCCATCGTATTCGTTGATCCGATAGACCGGCAGGACATCGTAAAGGTTGATGTCCTGTTCGATCCGGCATTCGTGCACCGGGGCCTGGGCTTCTGGGACAAAGCTGATTTGCGCTTCCTGATCGCCCCAGCGGCCGGCGATCTCGAAGAAAAGCTCGCGGATGGTCGTGCCTTTAGGTCGGCCCAGCAGCAGGGCGATGTTGTCCCACGAACCATGGACGCCCACCGCCAAGCGCTTGCCGGGGTAACCGGTGATATTGTCGAATACGATCGCCGGCGCGCCGTTGGCATCGCGCGATGCGGCGACGGCTATGTTGCGCACGCCGGGTTCGGGCATCACCGCATCGCTCCAGGTGATCGCCTGGCCGGCATCCTCGAGCAGTTCGAGGAAGTCGCGCAGCGACGAGATCGAGCGGGCGCGGTTAGGGAGATCGTTCATGGTCATTCGTTCCCGCCTGTCAGTGTCCGCCCTCAGTCGCCGACTGGATCGTGACCCATTTCCATTCGGTCATGATCTCGAGATCGGCTTCGGTGCCTTCGCGCCCGAACCCAGAGGCCTTCGTTCCGCCGAACGGAACGTGCGGCTCGTCGTGCAGGGTCGGCGCGTTGATGTGGACCATCCCCGCTTCGGCCCGCTGGGCAAAGGCCAGCGCCTTGTCGAGATCGCGGGTGAAGATAGAGGCGCTGAGGCCGTATTCGGTGTTGTTGGCGAGTTCGAGGGCTTCCTCAAGTGTGTCGAACGGAAAGAGCGAGGTGACCGGGCCGAAGGTCTCTTCCTCGAACACGGTCATTTCCGCGGTAACGCCACTCAGGATGGTGGCCGCGCAGCTGTTTCCGCTCCACTCGCCGCCGGCCAGCACCGCGGCGCCCTTGGACCGGGCATCGTCGATGTGGCGGCGGACGCGGTCGCGCTGGCGTTCGGAAATTATCGGGCCCAGCATGGTGGTAGGATCGCGCAGGTCGCCGCTGTTGGCGCGGCCTGTCGCGGCGGCGAAGGCCTTGGTGAACTGGTCGAAGATCGACCGTTCCACATAGATCCGCGAAGCCCCCATGCAGACCTGGCCCTGGTACATGAAGATGCTGAACAGCGCGGCGTTGACCGCCTTGTCCAGATCGGCATCGGCGCAGATCACCAGCGGGCTCTTGCCGCCCAGCTCCAGCGTGTACTTCTTGAGGTTGCGGGCCGCGATTTCGGCGATGTGCTTGCCGACGCGCGAGGACCCGGTGAAGGTTATCGATGCGACCTTGGGATGGCCGGTCAGCACGTCGCCGATCTCCGCGCCATTGCCGTAGACCACGTTGAACAAGCCGTCGGGAACGCCGGCCTCCTTCCACAATTTAGCGAGCAGATCGGCGATCATTGGCGCGGCTTCCGAGGGTAGCAGCACGAAGGCGTTGCCTGTGGCCAGGGCCATGGCCGACTGTTTGATCCCCTTGATCAGCGGCACGTTGAACGGGGTAATCCCGGCGACCACACCGACCGGCTGGCGCAGGCTCATGCTGAACCGCCCAGGGGTGTCCGAAGGGATCGTTTCCCCCCGAATCCGGCGCGGCACGCCGATCGCCGCGCGCAGGAAGCTGACCGCGAAGCGGGTTTCGAACCCGGCCTTGGCGATCGGCGAACCGATTTCGTCGACCAGCACGTCGGCGAATTTGGCGGTATCGCGCTCCATGATTTCGGCGGCTTTCGCGATCCACCCTTCGCGCACTGCGGCGGGCAGATCGCGATGCTGGAGATAGGCCTGATGCGCGTTCTCCACGGCGCGGTTCACGTCTTCCGCGGTGCCGGCGGGAACCCGGGAATAGACCGAATCATCGACCGGGTTAAGATCGTCGAAATAGGCCCCGCCCGTTGCAGCCACGGCGGTGCCGCCAATCCAGTGCTCAATTTGCGTCATGGTCGTCAATCCTTGAAGTCTTTGTTCAGCCGGCCGTGTGATTACGCTTGGTTGCGCATCGCCTGGGGCCATATCCCCTGCTTGCCGGGGGAGAGGATGCCGTTGGGGTCGAGCACGTCCTTGAGACGGTGGTGCAGGTCCCACAGCGCCCCATCGTTGTGCTTATAGGTCTTGGCAATCTGGTCCATGAAGGCGAGGTGGGTGCGGTATTCGCCGAAGCCCGCACCGGCTGCCTCGTCGACCAGCTTGCCGAACAGGTCATAGGCGCTCTTGCGCATGCCGTCGTCGGCGCGATCGTACATGATCATCAGGATGTGGTGCATGTCGCGCCAGCCGACCAGGAACTCGCCGATATAGTCGAACCCGAAATCGTGGCAGCGCTGTTTGATCAGGTTATACTGGCTCAGCGCTTCCTTGCCGTCGGGTGCCGAGATTGGCGAGAAGTTGATATGCCCGCCGCCGCCGATCCAGTTCATGATGCTGAATTCGGTCATGTTCGGCTCGCCGCGCATCAGCCGCACGCGATAATCCCAGGCGGGATCGTTTTCGCGGTTGAGGTGCAGCTTGGCACCCGAAATGCTCATCATCGCTTCCTCGACGAGCTTCCAGTTGTTCTCGATGATCGGCGGCGGACCATAGAGCGCGGCGTAGAAGTTCCACATGCCCAGGCCATGATCCGACGCGATCTTCTTGCGGATCGAATCCGGGATAGGGCCCTTGCCATCGAAGTAATGGCGGCGCGTGGTCTTGGCGGACACTTCCCACAAGAGATCGACCGCCACCGCGGCGTTGGGAATCACCTGGTTAACCTTGAGCGGTTTGACCGCGTCGAAGATTGCGGCAAGGTCTTCCTCGCGCTCGTAAGTGATCATGAACGGCTTGTAGCCCGGCGGTTCGGGCATCAACCAGATACCCATCTTGGTAACAATGCCGAAATTGGACTGAGTGAACATGCCATCAAAATGCGGGCCGGCTGCATGCTTGGTGGATTGCCAATGCTGCGACCCCTCGATCGCGCCCTGACCGGTGCGGACGACCTGACCGTCGGCAAGGACCACTTCCATGCCGCACTGCATAACGAAGTGATCGCCGTAGGGGGTGTAACCCGCGCCATGTTCAAGCGCGTTGCCCATGACGCCGCCCCAACCTGGTGCCGCAGGATCGACCCAAAGCTTGCTGCCGATCTTGCGCAGATGGCGGTGAAGCTGAAAATAGGAAACGCCCGGTTCGACCAGCGCATAGCCGTATTTCTCGTTGACTTCGAGAATGCGGTTCATCCGCTTGAGGTCGAACATGACATAACCGGACTGGCGCGGGGCCGGGCCGCCATAGGCGAAATTGCGGCCGTTGCCGAATGTCCAGATCGGCAGCTTGTAAGCGTTGAATACCTTCAGCGCCTGCTGAATCTGTTCCATGTTGGCCGGTGCCACAGCAGCCGAGGGCAGCATCTCGCCATCGGCCAGCGGTGAATAGGCGTCGCGATAGGCCGACAGCGGCAGTTCATCGACGAAGACCCATTCCTTGCCGACGATAGCCGCTAATTCGTCCAGAGCCTTGGTAAAGGTTGCGGCGTCGACGCCTTGTGGCATGCGCGTACTCACGACTGCTGTACTCCCACTTCGAATGCCCATGAAACCAGCATGCCGGGGCTCTTGCCATCGAGGCCGCAATGTCCTCCTGACTGGCACCGCAGTTCGGCATCCTGGCGATCGCCGACGAGCGCATCCTGCATGTGGTAGGCAAGAACGCTGGGCCAGCCGACGCTAGCCCGCGCAAGCAGCGTTGGCGCGCCAACAGTCTTGTGTTCCCAGCGCAGCTTGCGGTATTGATGGGTCCACTGTAGTAGCGGGCGGGCGCCGCCGGCCACCAGGATCTGCTCGGCGATCATCGCCGCGGGATCGGAAGTAAGGCCGACCAGCACGCCTTCAACCGCTTCAAGTTCATGCAGCAGGCCGTTGAAGCTCCGGTCGATCCGGACAACCTGCGCTGCGCACCCCAAATTGGTAAAGGTTTCGGCAAATAGTCGACTTTCGGGAACGTGCGTCTCCTCGATGACGATGATCTTGCGCGGCCGCTGCGCCAAGGCGCTGCGGCCGATCCCCAGACCGGCAACGGCAGCACCCACGGCGCCACCGCTCATGACCGTGCGACGGCTGACATCCCACGCCATTCTCAATTCCCTTCCATTTGCCCAGCACCCGGAACAAGGCTTGCCGCCTCTTTGCTAAGGCCTTGCCAGCGTTTCTCCGACTTCGCATGAAGCCCGAACAGATCCAGTACCCGCATGCAGGTGTGATCGACCACGTCGGCCAGCGAGGTCGGCCGCGCATAGAAGGCCGGCACCGGGGGGAAGATCACCGCCCCCATTTCGGTGCAGGCCGTCATGTTGCGCAGGTGCGCCAGGTTGAGCGGCGCTTCGCGGGTGATCATCACCAGGCGGCGCCGTTCCTTCAGCATCACGTCGGCCGCGCGGGTGATAAGGTTGTCGGACAGGGCGTGCGCCACCGCGCCCAGCGTGCGCATCGAACAGGGCGCAATCGCCATGCCTTCGCATACGAACGAACCGCTGGCGATCGAGGCGCCGACGTTGCGGACGTTGTGCACCACATCGGCCAGCGCTTCGAGCCGGGCTTTGCCTTCGGGCAGTTCCTCGCGAATGTTGAGCAGCGCAGCCGGAGACATTACCAGATGGGTTTCCCAACCGCCCGTCTCGCGCAGCAGCTCAAGCAGGCGAAGACCATAGACCGAGCCGGTTGCGCCGGTAATCCCCACGACCATGCGCTTCACGGCAGGAGACTTTCCTGCGCGTTTTGGGCGGTCAAGGTCGCGTAAGGCCTAACCTTGAAGGGCATGCTGAATTCCATCTCCCGCTCTTTTATCGACATCATACAATGCATTCCGCATTGGGCAACGAAAATCTTGACTCCTTGGGACCGCATTCCGCTTACACCGGACTCTCGGGCCGGACCCCAACACTGATGGTCTTCATCTCCAGGAATTCTTCAATACCGTGTCGCGAACCTTCTCGGCCCAGTCCCGATTCCTTGATGCCGCCAAACGGGGCGGTCTCGGTCGAGACGATGCCGCTGTTCAAGCCGACCATCCCGGTCTCAAGGCCTTCGGAAACCCGCCAGGCGCGGTCAATGTCGCGGGTGAAGGCATAGGCCGCCAGCCCCGAGTGCGTGGCGTTGGCAAGCGCCAGCGCTTCGGCCTCGGTTTCGAAACGGAACACCGGGGCCACCGGCCCGAAGGTCTCCTCGTCCGCCAGCCGCATCGCCGGTCTCGCTCCAGTCAGCACAGTTGGTTGGAAGAACAGTTCTCCGGCCTCGTGTCTCTTGCCGCCGGTGACCAGCTGGGCACCTTGCGCCACGGCATCGGCGACATGTCCCTGAACCTTGGCCAAGGCTGATGCGGTGATTAACGGTCCCTGGTCGGTTGCACCTTCAAGGCCGTTTCCGACCCGGAACGCGGAGACCCTGGCGGCCAGCGCCTCGACGAAGCGGTCATGAATGCCGCTTTGCACGAGGATCCGGTTGGCGCAAACGCAGGTCTGTCCGGTGTTACGGAATTTCGAGGCGATCGCCCCCTCGACAGCCTGATCGAGATCGGCATCGTCGAACACCAGCAGCGGGGCATTGCCGCCCAGTTCCATCGAAACCCGCTTGAGCGTGGCAGCGCATTGAGCGGTCAACAGCTTGCCAATCGCGGTCGAACCGGTGAAGGTGAACTTCGTAACATCGGGATGGCTGGTCAGGACCGATCCGATTTCGGGCGCATCCCCGCAGACCACGTTGAACACGCCGGGCGGAACGCCCGCTTCGCGAGCGAGCTTCGCCAGAGCGAAAGCGGTCATGGGGGTGAGTTCGGACGGTTTGAGGGTCACGGTGCAGCCCGCCGCCAGTGCAGGCGCGACCTTGCGGGTGATCATCGCGGCGGGAAAGTTCCACGGCGTAATGGCGCCCGCCACGCCGACCGGCTGACGGATCACGACGATCCGCCGGTCAGCGCTGGCCGGAATGACCTCGCCATAGACACGGCGCGCCTCTTCAGCGAACCACTGGATGAAACTTGCGGCGTAATCGACCTCGCCCAGCGCTTCGGCCAGCGGTTTGCCCTGTTCGGCGGTCATCAGCAAACCAAGATCGTGGCGATGGAGCCGGACCAGCGCCAGCCAGTCATGCAGCAGGCGCGCGCGTTCCTGAGCGGGCCGCTTGCGCCAATCGATCAAGGCGCGGGAATTGCTTTCAATTGCCCGACGCGTCTGGGCAGCGCCCAGCTTGACGACATTCGCCAGCGTTTTGCCGGTTGCCGGGTTAGTGACCGCGTAGGTAGAGCCGGCACAGATCTCGGTGCCGTCGACAAGTGGTTGGCCGGTCAGGAAATCGCTGCGCTCGAGCGGGGGGATCGTAACGCCCAAGACATTGCTCCTTTGGCCGCAAGACAAGTTGCCAATACCAAATTGGGCGGCGAGGTGTCTGGCAGGCTCTTGGTCGGTGCCACCAGAAGGGTGAGGGCGGCGGCGGACCGCCGCCCTCGGGGGTGGTAAGTGTCAGTACTTATAGGCGAGCTTGAGGAACCATTCACGCGGGCGCGAATAGGTTGCCAACGCTGTCCCGGCGACGAACGGATCTACGTAACCGCCCTGGATATAGCGTTCGTCGGTCAGGTTGGTCACACCAGCGGTCACGGTGAAGTGCTCGCTCTTCTCGGTGAACGAAGCACTGGCGCCGAAGACGCTGTAGCCAGGCTGGCGCAGTTGCGGGCTGTTGACCGCATCCTTGAAGGTTTCGCTCTGGTACGACCAGTCTCCGCGCAGCGTCAGCTTGCCCATGTCACCTTCATAGACGTCGGCGTTGAACGAGGCCGATCCGGTCCATTCCGGCACGAAGGCGAACTTCGAGTTCAGGTTCACGGGGAACGCGAGCGGATCAATGGAGCGGTAATAGGCATCAAGATAGCCAACGCCGAAGGTCAGGCGCAGCCAATCGGTCGGAGCCGCCTCGCCTTCGACTTCAAAGCCTTTGATCCGGCCGGAACCGGCGTTTCGTGCCCGGGGGGCGATGCCTTCGCTGACGACGACCTGGATGTCATCGTAGTTTGACATGAACGCGGCGAGGTTCAGCCGCAGGCGGCGATCCAGCAGCTCGGTCTTGAGGCCGAGTTCGTATGATTCCACGAATTCGGGCCTGAACGACGGCGCAACCTGTTCAGCCGGGAAGATTCGCTGCGTGAAGCCGCCGTTCTTGAAACCCTTGGAATAGGAGGCATAGACCAGGATATCGTCGGTGATCTTGTAGTCAGCCGAAATTGCCGGCGTCCATTCCTTGGCCTTGGCGGCAACCTGGACCGCCGGCATCGTGTGGTTTCCACCAGGGTTAGTGGCGGCTGGTGCGCAGCCTCCAGGCAGCGGGAAGCCGAACAGCGGGCTCGCCGGATCGGTCACCAGCAAGGGCACTGGCTGGCCGGTCACGCACTGGCTGAAGGCGATGAACACGCCCTGGGGGTAAGGGATGATGCCGGCCTGCCCAAGCGGAGCAGTGTAATCAACATTGATGGTCTGGAACGAAGGATCGAACCGCTTGGTCTCGTCGGTATAGCGGATGCCCGGCGTGATCGAAAGACGATCGGTCACCTTGATCGTTGCCTGCAGATAGGCAGCATAGCTGTCGTTGTCGATCTTGCCGCCGCTGAAGAAGTCAGCGAAGCCGAACAGCAGGTTGTTCTTGTCTTGGCCCTTTTCCTTCAGGTAATAGCCGCCCAGAACGAACTTCACCCGATCATTCAGGACACTGCCGGTCAACTGGAATTCCTGCGAAGCCTGCCACAGATCGATATTGTTTGTCAGGTTGAGGTAGGGATGTGGCGTTCCGTCGAAGTCGAACTGGATCGTGGCCTTCTGATCGCGATAGGAGCTGATCGACTTCAGGTTGATGTCACCAAAATCATAATCCAGCGTCAGGTTCGTGCCCCACAGGTCGAAATCCGACTGGTTCTTGGCACCGGACCAGGTTGAATCGATATCGCCGGTGATCCACTGCGTGGTGGCGCAGCGCGGGTCGTTGACCGGTGCCAGTTGCCCGTCCGCACCGCAGAAACCTGCGCCGCCCTGCAACTTGTTCCAAGCATAAGTCGAACTGGGGAAAACCACGGTTCGGCCATTCAAGTCGACAACCTGCAGCAGGTTGGGCGATTCGAAAAGGTTGACCAGCGTCGAAGCAGCCATTTCTTCGCGCCTGATATTGATATCGCCGCTCAGGTTGACGGTCAGCTTGTCGGTCGGCTCCCACTTGAACGCAATGCGTCCGCCGAAGCTGTCCTTATTGCCCTGGCGGCCTCCGTCGAACAAACGCTTCTGGTAGCCGTCGCGGGTTTCATAGGAAGCAACCGCGCGCATTGCGAGAGTGTCGCTCAGCGGTACGTTGATCATGCCCTTGAAATCGGCGCGGTTGAACCGTCCGGTCGCCGCTTCGAGCTTCATGTCGAAATCGTTCTGCGGTTCGACGGAATTGACGACGATCGCGCCGCCGATAGTGTTCTTGCCGAACAGTGTGCCCTGCGGCCCGCGCAGGACCTGGACGCTCGAAACGTCGGCCATGTCGAGCAGCGCGCCAACCGAGCGGGCAACATAGACGCCATCGACATAGACGCCCACGCCCGGGTCGACGGTGATATTGAAATCGGTCTGGCCCACGCCGCGGATGAACGCGGTGATCGAGGCGCTCGAACCCGAAATGTTGGCGACCGGCGAGATGTTCACGTTCGGCGCGAATTTTGCGACTTCTGCTACGTTGGTGACCTGGCGTTCCTCGAGCATTCCGCCGGTCATCGCGGTGATCGCGACTGGTGTTTCCTGCAGGTTCTCGGCCCGCTTGCGCGCTGTCACGGTGATCTCTTCGAGGCCGCCGGTCTGTTGCTCCTCGGCCTGGGGCTCGCTTGCTGCGGCATCCTGTGCATGCGCCGAAATCGGCACAAGCCCGATGTATCCGACCATAGCCGAGGCGCTGGCACGCAGGAAGGCCTTCCTGAAATACATTAGTCGGTTTGGCATTTTGCATTCTCCCTCATGTTATGCTGATTAGGCGCCCGATCCGAAACTTCGTTTCGGATCGTTCGGTGCCGGCCTGAAAATGGCTCTTTCGCGAGTTTCGGATCAGGTTCTCAGAATTTGGTCTCGATCGTCATCCCGATCTTGCGCGGTTGTTCGTAGAACCCGTCGGTGCCCAACGTTCCGGGACGTATGGTCTGAAAGACCTTTTCGTTGGTCAAGTTGGTCACCCACAGCCCAACCTTGAAGGCTTCGCTTTCGGGCTGCCAATTGATCGAAAGGTTGGACAGGGTGTAGGGCCGCTGCGAGAACCTGTTGGCAAAGTCGTAATAGACCCGGGAACTCCACAGGAGATTGCCTGCCAGGGTGACGCGGCCATTGCCGACGTCATGGCCCCAATCAAACCCGATATTACCCGACCATTCCGGCGCCCGGGTCATGACCTTGCCGGATGCATCGAACGGCGCCGCCACGTTGCCGGCAAAGTCGCCATTGCCGCTGACGATCGGCGTAAATCCCTGGGCGTTGGGGAAATCCTTGTAGCGGGCATGGGTATAGGCAACCGCCGCGCGCAGCCTCAGGTCGCGGACCGGGCTGATGGTGGTCTCGAACTCGCCGCCATAGATTTCGGCATTGGCGGCGTTTTGCAGGATGTATCCGGGGCCGGTCGGGGCCTTCGACTGAAGCTGCAGATCCTTGTAGTCGTAATAATAGACGGCAAGGTTGGTGCGCAGCCAGTCCAGCGGATCGGACTTGATCCCGAATTCAGCCGCCTTGATGTTTTCCGGGTTGACCGGGGTGCCGCCGGTTGCCGCCATGTTGTACACCCCGCTTTTGAACGCGGTGCTGTAGGTGGCGTAGACGTTGGTCTTGTCGGTCACCTCATAACGGACACCGACTTTGTAGTTGAACTTGTTGAACGTTTTTGAAACGTCATCGACCAGCAATACGCCATTGTTACTTTGGCTAAACCAGCGCGTCTCGGTAGTGTAACGCCCGCCAAGAGTGAGGAACAGCTTCGGCTGAACCTCATAGGTGCCTTCGGCAAAGCCCGCGAATGAGCGCCCATCAAGCTTCGGCGTGAGCGACGGACCCGCCAGGGGCGAGGCCGGGTTGGTCGTGGACCAAGGCTGAAGCACCGGCGCGCCGCCGCCGAACTGGTAGAAATAGCCGCCGACCAGCCACTGGAAGCGACCGGGGTTGGCCGAACTCAGCTTGATTTCCTGGCTGCCCGACTCCGATTCAAACACTGCCGGGAAGTTCGAAAGCTTGATGTTCGAGGCATCGCCATCGGTGGTCTGCTGCCAGCGCAGGTTGAGGAAACCAGAGGTGGTCTCAAGCATCACACTGCCCAGATCGAGCCGGGTGTGCAGCGCAAAGCTCCACCTTGTGAGATTGAGCAGCGGAACCTCGGTCAACGACGCCTGCCAGGCATCGGTCGGTACGATCACGCCCGGCCAGTTGCGGCCCGCGGTGTTGCCGTCCAGCGGTTGCGGCGAATTGGTGGTGCTTTCCTGATTGAAGTATTCCCCGGTCAGGACCACCTTGAAATTGTCGGTCGGCTTGAACAGCAACTTGCTACGCAGGTCGATGACGCGCTGGTTGCCAAGTGTGCCGCCGCGGACCAGATCGTCGATATAGCCATCGTTCTTGCGGAAAAGCGCGGCAAAATCAGCCGCGACCTTGTCACTCATTGGGCCGGTGAAATAGAGCCGGGCATCGTAATCGCCGGCATCGCGCCTCATCCGCCCCACGCGCAGCGAAGCCTTGCCGCGGAAGTCGAAGCTGGGATCGGGGGTGATTACGTTGATCAGTCCGCCGGTGGCATTGCGGCCAAAGGTCGTTCCCTGCGGGCCACGCAGCACCTCGACCCGTTCGACCTCGACCAGGTCGATCCAGTTGGCGGCCGATTCCGGTTGATAGACGCCGTCGACGTAGGTTGCGATATTGGGTTCATCACCAACCGAAATGCCGGTTGAGCCGACCCCGCGGACCACCGGCTGGAAGACGCCCATATTACGGCTGCCGATGAAGCCCGGCACAACCTGAGTGAGGGAGCGGACCGTCGAAACATCGGCGGAAGCCAGAGCGTCGCCGGTAACCGCAGTAACTGCAACCGGCACGGTTTGCAGCCTGGCCTCGCGCCGAGTGGCCGTGACGATAATGTCACCTAGGCCCGTGTCGGTAGCGTGGGATTCGTCCGATTCGCTTGTGATGTCTTGTGCCAAGGCCATCTGCGGCGTCAGCGCGGTCGCTCCCATCAAGGCAACGAAATAGCAGCCATACTTTTTCATGCAAACCTCCCCTATGTAACCGAATTGCTTATTTTGAATTGTTCAAATACTCGGCAAGAAAATCCAATCGGTCATTTCCCCAGAAAATCTGGTCGTCGACGAACATCAGCGGCGCACCGTACACGCCGCGCTGGATCGCCTGGCTCCGGGCCTTGCGATATTCGTTCTGGCCGGCGGGCGATTCGACGAAAGCGATCAGCGCCGCGGGATCAAGCCCCGCTGCTATCGCGCATGCGGCCAGTTCGTTGCGGTCGCCGGGATCGATCCCCTGGCCCCAGATCCGGCGGTAGGCATCGGTCACAAATGCCTCGGCCTTACCGTGCTCGCGGGCGAACAGCACCGCGCAATTCCAGTCTGCGCAAGCGAAGCTGGCTGGAAAGGTGAGGGGCACTCCATAGCGCTCGGCCCAGCGCTCAAGGTCTGCCTTCATGACCTTGATCTTGGGCAATACCTCGCGATTGGACGGGCCATAGTTGCCGGCGGCAATTTTGGCTTCGGGAATGTCGATCGGCCAGTAATCGACCGTGCATCCCGCTGCCCGCGCGATCTCCGGCAGCTTGAGCTGCGCAAGGTAGCTGAACGGGCTGATGAAATCGAAGTAGAAGTCGATCGTGCGGGTCATGTCGGCTCCACCTCAAAGCCGACCATTTCGCGATAATTGTCCCAGAAGCCGATGATCGCGCCCTCGGTGACGAGATGGTCGGCATCCTCGGCCCGGCCGCCACCCATCGCGATGTAGGACGTCGCGCTTGCCTCGCCGACGATGGCGTTCTGGACGATTTCCACCGCTTCGCCGTCTTCCATCGAAATGAGCCCGGCGGGGCCGATCAGGTTGGCTTGCTTGAGCCGGATGGCCTGCATTTCCGCATCGTCGTCCTGGTAGCCGAAATGGGTCCAGACGAGCTCGAATTCATCCGGCCCGTAGGTCACCGTCTGGCGCACCGCGAGAGTGTTCTGGATCTGCTGGAGGACCAGGTTGGGGTAGACCGCGAGGATCACCAGCGTAACATTGTCCGCGAATTCCTGCCGACCTTTCAGCAGCGACATGTCCTGCAGCTTGAATTCGGTGTCGAAGGTGCGGGAATCGCCATAGGCCTGCTTGTCGGCGGCATCGTCGTTGCTGGCCGCGATCGAATAGAGCAGCGAGTGGCGTTTGTTGGCATCCATCAATGCCTTACCTGTCTGGGTCGAGCGATAGAGACCGAACGTGTTGTGAAACAGGTGCAGCAGGCTCGCGTGGTAGGGATCGCGGGTGTTCTCGGCGTAGAGCTTCCAGTTCCCGCGGATCCGCTGGCGCTGGTCGCCCAGCACGGTGATCGGCTTGCACATGATCCGCTCGATCTGCTCGACCACGATCGGGCCGAGGAAATCGCGGCAGGATTCGACAGTTTCGGAGAATGAGGCAAACACCAGACCGCCAACGGATTCGGTGCGCAGCTGGCGAAGATTGTGCTGGGACATGTCGAAATCGCCCGGCATCCCGCCCTGTCCCTTGAGGCCGCGGCGGAAGGGTACCCCGATCAGGTTCCCCTTCAGATCGTAGGCCCATTGGTGGTAGACGCATTCCAGGCTTGCGCGGTTGCCGCGCATTTCGCGGCAGACCAGGGCGCCGCGATGGGCGCAGCGATTGACCACGACATGCAACGAGCCGTCGCTGTCGCGCGTGAGGATCACCGGTGTTTCGCCCACGAAGGTCGATTTGAAATCACCCGCCTGCGGAACTTCAGCCTCAAGTCCGACGAAGGACCAGCAGTTACCCTTGAAAATGTTCTCCTGTTCGCGATCGTAGTACTGGCGATCGGTGAAAACGCGGTACGGAACCCGGCATCCTGCAGTGGACGGGGCTTGATCCAAGGCGTCTGTTTGCTGGGGAATGGACATAATTGGGTGCTTTCAACTTTGCAGCTAGATCGGGCGGACCATCATCGTATCGATGAGGTGGGTGTCGAAGATCGCGGTCTTGGAAAGGAAGCGCGGGGCAGCCCCGGAAACGTCGATTTGATCGACATATTTTCCGGAATTGTAGATCGACGTCTGACCGTCGTTGCGCGTCATCAGGACCACATAGTTGGTCTGTGTGGTGACGATCTGCCCGCTGGTCGACTTCACGCGGGTCGGACCGAGAATATGCCGGTAGCTGTGCGCGGGAAAAATATTGGCGCGGCGCAAAGAGACGATGCGATCGACCAGCATGCCGCGGCTGTCGCAGAACACCGCAGCCAGGTTCAGTGAACGATTGTGGTTCTCCGCTGAGATCACACTGTACTGGCACTTTTCTTCAAACAGGTCAGGCCATTCTTCCAACCGGTCGTCATCGATCAGTTCCGCATGAAGCGCATTAAGTTGCGCAGCGGCATGCTGAAACTGCATCTGCTCAAGGGTGGGAAGGCCCATCATGCTGCTCCTTCGGGCTTCGTGATGCAGACCCAGCCATCCTCGATTTCGACCGGATAGGACGCGATCGCCACCTGGCAGGGAAAGGCCTTGGCTGCGCCGGTCTTGATGTCGAACGAGCCGCCATGGAACGGACACTCGATGATGTCGCCATCCTGATATCCGTCGGTCAGCATGGCATTGCCGTGGGTGCAAAGATTGTCGGTAACGAAAATCTCGCCATCGACATTGTAGACGGCAAGGGCGGGCATTCCCTCTGCGAATGCCGCAACCGGCTCGCCGTCCTTCACGCTGGCAGCTTCACAGAGTCGCAATTTGTTTGACATGGTTGACCTGTTGTCCTGTCAAGAATCGAGCAAAATGGGCGATTGTCAGAGCAGCGGAATGTCCATCCCGTAGCCAGCCGCCTCGTTGCCATGGCCGAAGATGTCGCGGGTGTAGTATTCCTGCTGGCCGGTCGAGTGGCGGGCGCCCCAGCCGAACTCCCACAACCAACCCGACGGATTGGCGCAATAGAAGGTCAGGGCCTGATCGTTGGCGTGCTTGCCAAGCTGCAGCGCTACATCGATCTTCTTCCCGCGCACAATGTCGTGAGCCATGCCGAGATCGTCGAGATCGGTGTATTCGAACATCAGGTGGTTGATGCGCTTTTCCATCGGTCCGAGGCCGAAGGCGACCGAGTGCTGGCGCTCGTTGCAATGCATGAAATAGGGCTGGGCGACCATGCCGTTGGGCAGGTGGAGATGGTATTCAACCGACCCGCGCAGGCCGAGCAGTTCATAGAACCGGGCCGCCGCCTCGACATCGTCCTGGCGCAGGATGCAGTGCCCGATCCCTTGCGAGCCGGTCAGGAACTTGCCGAACATCGGACGGCCAGGATGAAACGGCTTGTGCGTATCGACCTGGGGGCCGAAGAAGATCTCGGTCGGGTTGCCGCCCGGATCGGCCAGCTTGAGCAGCCCGAGAACCCGGCGTTCGCGCGCCTCGGCTTCGGTGCCCACGGTGAAGGGGATTCCCGCCGCGCTCAGCTTTTCCTGCATCGCGGCGAATTCCTGCGGCCCGGCCACGCGCCAGCCCATGTAAGCCAGGTCATCGCTGCCATCAGCGTGCAGAACGATGCGGTGATGCCAAAGGTCCATTCGCAGATAGAGCCGATCCCCTTCGCCTTCATCGACGACTTCCATGCCGGCGACTTCGGCGGCGTAAGCGCGCCAGGCAGCGAGATCGGAAACGGAAAGACCAAGATAGCCGAGTTCGGTGACGACCGACATAGTTCAAACTCTCCCAATTCACCCCAAAACGGGGTCATTTTGCGATTTGCTGGCCGCCTTGCTTCGATTCAAGCCGCCGGTTTCAGCCATTTCTGACTCATTACCTACCAGAACGTTTTTCATTGTGCAATACGTTGCACGAAATGATGGGATGAGGTAATAGCCGTGTGCGATCTGCGGTTGATTCGCGGAGGTATTGGGTGCCCGACGCACAGAACGGGAGAGGATCGATGGAACTCACTGAGAAAATCGGCGGCAGGATTGCCGACTTGCAGGGCTTGAAAGAGCGCATGCGCGCTTGGCTCAAGAAGGATCACGAGCGCGGGATCTTCCAGCTGGACCGCGCCGCTTTCACCGAAGCTGCGCTGTTTGAGCTCGAGATGAAGTACATCTTCGAGCGGAACTGGGTCTACCTCGCGCACGAGAGCCAGGTTTCCAAGCCGAACGATTTCATCACCACGAAAATCGGCCGCGTCCCCATCCTTGTGACCCGCGACAAGTCCGGCGATGTCGGCGCCTTCGTGAATGCCTGTTCGCACCGTGGCGCGCGCCTGTGCCGCGAGCGGGCCGGCAACAAGCGCAACCACATGTGCCCGTTCCATGGTTGGACGTTCTCGTCCGGGGGCGACCTGCTGGACGTCACCGATGAGAGCATCGGGGGCTATCCGGAGGCATTCAATCGCGCTGATTTCGGGCTTCAACCGGTCGCCCGGGTGGAAAGCTACCGCGGCTTCATTTTTGCCAGCCTCTCCGCCGATGTCGTCCCGCTGGTCGATCACCTCGCCGGCGCGCGGGATTTCATCGATATCCTGGTGGACCAGTCGAAGTCCGGCGCAATGGAAGTTTTGCCCGGAACCAACCGCTACCGCTATCACGGCAACTGGAAGATGCAGGTCGAGAACGGGCTCGACGGCTATCACGTTATGACCACGCACGCCAACTACTTCATGACGGTTCAGCGCCGCGTCGAAGGCATTTCGAAGAACGAAACCAAGGCGATTAGCTTCAATGGCTTCACCGCGCGCGATGGCGGGTCGTTCTCGTTCCACAACGGACACACGGTGTTGTGGGCCGACTATGCCAACTTCATGGATCGCCCCAATTTCGAGATCATCGACTGGCTCGAAGAGTCCTACGGCGCCGAAAAGGCCAAGTGGATGAACAAGCGCATCCGCAACCTGCAGCTGTTTCCCAACGTCTTCCTGATGGACCAGACCAGCACTCAGATCCGCATCATCCAGCCGCTGGCGGTGGATGAGACCGAAGTCAGCACGGTGTGCATCGCCCCGGTCGGCGAAAGCGCCGAGGCGCGTGCCCTGCGGCTGCGTCAGTATGAGGATTTCTTCAATTCGACCGGCATGGCGACCCCGGACGACCTGACCGAATTCAACAACTGCCAGACCGGCTATGGCGCCGGCGAAGGCCGCTACAACGAGATGTCGCGCGGTTCGACGCGCTGGGACACCGGCCCGGGCAAGTTCGGCGAGCCGCTCGATTTCAATGTGGTGCTGAGCAGCCCGGCGGTTGCCGACGAAGGCCTCTATGTGGCGATCCATGACGAGTGGCTCACGCTCATGGAAAAGGCCATCGACAGCGAGTGCAGCGAGCTTGCCGCCTTCCTTGAGCGTTCGCTGGAGAAGGCATGATGACCGCATTCCATTCGCGCTGGCTGGCGGTTTCCCGCTTCATCGGTCAGGAAGCCATGGCGCTTGACGACAAGGACTGGGATGCCTGGCTGGCGCTCTATCACGAAGAGGCGGAATACTGGGTTCCAGCCTGGGACGATCACGAACGGCCGACTGCGGATCCGCAGAACGAAGTCTCGCTGATCTACTATCCCAACCGGGGCGGGCTTGAGGATCGGGTGTTCCGGATCAGGACCCGGCGCTCGGCGGCGAGCACGCCGCAGCCACGCACGGTTCACCAGTTCTCCCTGCTGTCTGCTGAGGAGAGCGATGGCCAGGTGCATGCGCGGACGTCTTGGACCACGGTTTCGGTGCTGGAAGGCAAAGTCGCCACTCTCAGCGGGTGGGCCTTCTATGATCTCGAACCTCGGGATGATTCGTTCGTGATCCGCCGCAAGAAGACGATTGTCGTCACCGATCTGTTCCAAGAAGTAGCCGATGTCTACAGCCTCTGAGCGGGTGCGCCCCGTCGTGGGGACGATGATCGGTGATCCCGCCGGGATCGGACCCGAAGTGGCTGTCAGGGCGCTGGCCGACGGTGCCGTACACACGGATTCGATCCCCGTGCTGGTCGGGTCTGCTGCGGCGGTAGAGCGGGCGCTCGATTTCACTGGCACCAAGGCACGGCTGCGGGTGATGCGCGGCTTCGAAAAACCCAGCGACGATCCCGCGATCATCGACGTCATCGATACCGGCGCGCTGCCCGATGGCGTTCTGCCCCTGGGCGAGGACACCGAGGCCGCCGGGCACGCCACCGCGCAATGGCTGGATGAGCTCGACGCGTTGGCCCGCGACGGTTCTTTCGCCGCCACGATCATGGGGCCGATCAGCACTGGTTCGCTTAAACTGGCCAAGAAGCTCGACAGGGTCATCAGCCCGACCCCGGGCGAAAGCTATCTGGTGCTGCTGACCGGGCCGCTCAGGGTTGCGCATCTCACCGACCACATGTCGCTGCGGCAAGTGATCGACGTTATTTCAGCCGATCTCGTCGCCACGGCGGTGGGGCAACTGCACGAGGCCATGCAATCGTGGGGCATCGCCCAACCGCGGATCGCGGTTGCCGGTCTCAACCCACATGCCATGGGCGACGAGGATCGCCTTGAAATTGCGCCTGGGATTGAAGCGGCGCGGGCAAGGGGCATCGATGTCGAAGGGCCTATCGCGCCTGACTCGGTCTTCCGCCACTGCATCGAGGGTCGCTACGACATGGTCCTGGCGATGTTCCACGATCAGGGCCACATCGCGGTCAAGACCTGGGGCTTTTCGGGCAACAGCGTGATCATCATGGGGCCGCCGTACCTGCACATGTCGGTGGCCCATGGCACCGCCTACGACATCGTCGGTACCGGCAAGGCCGATGCCGCGATGATGCTGAGCGCGATGCGCACTTGCGGACGACTCGCTTCGGGCCGCGGTTTCGAACAAGCTTAGGGAGAAGACCATGAACGCCGAAACCATGCCCGTCGCCGCGGGGTCGGAGCCGACTGCGGTCGATTACGCAGTCTATCACAGCCAAGCGATCTTCACTGCCGAACAGGAAAACATCTTTCGCGGACAGACCTGGTGCTACCTCGGCCTCGAAGCCGAGCTGGCCAACAGCGGCGATTTCCGTTCGACCCATGTCGGCAATACTCCGGTGGTGGTGACGCGGGCAACCGATGGCACCATCCATGCCTGGGTAAATCGCTGCGCCCACAAGGGCGCAACCGTGTGCCGCTCGCTGCGTGGCAACCAGGCCGACGGGGCGTTCGTCTGCGTCTATCACCAGTGGGCCTACGACGCGACCGGTGCGCTTGTCGGCGTGCCGTTCCGGCGGGGGCTGAAAGGCGTGGGCGGCTATTCGAAGGAATTCAATATGGCCGAGCATTCGCTGGAGCGGTTGCGGGTCGAGACATTCGGCGGCCTCGTGTTCGGCACCTTCAACTCGACCATCGCCCCGCTCGACGACTTTCTGGGTCCAGTGATGCGCAAATACATTCAGCGCGTCTTCCAGCGCCCGGTCAAGGTTCTGGGCTATGCGCGGCAGTTCATGGCCGGCAACTGGAAGCTCTATTCGGAAAACAGTCGTGACAGCTACCACGGCGGTCTGTTGCACCTGTTCTATCCGACTTTCGGCATCTACCGCCAGAGCCAGGAAAGCGCGGGTCTGGTTTCGGACGAGGGCTACCACACCGTCTTTACCGTGTCTAAGCCCAAGGGCGATGTCGACTACGGCTCGTTCGGTGACGAGGCCAACCGCGAGATGCAGGGTGAGGCCAAGTTGCAGGACGAGCGCCTGCTGGCATTCCGCCCGGAGATCGCTGATGATGTCGGACTGCACATCCAGTCGATCTTCCCGTCTGTCGTTGTCCAGCAGATCCAGAACACCCTCGCCACCAGGCAGATCGTGCCCCACGGGACCGACAAGACCGAGCTGGTCTGGACCTATTTCGGCTATGCCGACGATGACGATGAAACGACTCGCCACCGCCTTCGCAACCTCAACCTGGTTGGACCGTCTGGGTTGATTTCGATGGAAGACGGCGAAGCGGTCGAACTGTGCCAGCAGGGCACGATCGGTGCCGAAGGCAAGCGCAGCTTCGTCGAGATGGGCGGGGACGATGTCCGACCGTCATACGCCCCGATGGGTATGGATGAAAATTCCGTGCGCGGGTTCTGGAAGGGCTATCTCGGGCTGATGGGCAATGCCTTGGCCGATCTCGCAGCGGAGGGCCGGGCATGAGCGTTGCAGCCGAAGTAGCGCAAGTCGCGCAAAGTGCGATCGACGATTTCAACGCGGCTTACGGGCTTTGCCTTGATGATGACCGGCTCGAGCAATGGCCCACGCTGTTCGTTGACGATTGCCTGTACCAGGTGATCGCGCGCGAGAATGTCGATAACGGCTTGCCCGCAGCTGTGATGTATTGCGACAGCAAAGGGATGCTGGCGGATCGGGTTGTCGCGCTGCGCAAGGCAAACGTCTTCCCCGAACATTTCAACCGGCACCTGATCGGGCGTGCGGTGATCACCGGCGTGGAAGGCGACCAGGTTTCTGCTGAAGCCAGCTATGTCGTCTTCCAGACCCGTAACGATGGTGAAACGCGCATCTACAATGCCGGCAAATATGTCGATCGGTTTGATCTTAGCGGTGGAACCGTTCGACTGAAAAGCCGGACCTGCATCTATGACACGCTGCGCATCGCCACGCTGTTGGCGACCCCGATCTGAGCCAATCCCCAATTTCCTGTTTTCCCAGAAGGAGACTATCCATGAAGCTGTTCATTAGCCCTGGTGCCTGTTCGCTCGCTCCGCATATCGCCCTGCGCGAAACCGGCGCCACTTTCGATGCGGTGAAGGTCGATCTGGCGACCCGCAAGGTCGAGACCGGAGACGATTTCCTGACGGTCAACCCGTCGGGCAAGGTTCCGGCGCTGACCCTCGACAGCGGCGAAACCCTGACCGAAAATCCCGCGATCCTGCTTTACATCGCCGACCAGAAGCCGGAAGCCGGCCTGGCGCCGCGCGACGGCACCATGGACCGGTACCGCCTGCTCAGCCGGCTGAGCTTCCTGGGTTCGGAGTTTCACAAGGCCTTCGTGCCCCTGTTTACGCCCGGCACCAGCGATGAAGCCAAGGCAGCCGCTACGACCGCAGTCAAGAATCACTTGACCGCGGTCGATAAGGATCTCGCCGGCAAAGAGCACTATGTGGGCGCCGATTTTAGCGTGGCCGACATCTATCTGTTCGTGATGCTGGGCTGGCCTGCCCATGTCGGGATCGACATGAGCGCCTATCCCGCGCTGGGCGCCTATTGCGGTCGGATTGCTCAGCGGCCTGCGGTTGGGGCGGCCTTGCAGGCCGAAGGTCTCATCTGATCGAAGAGCGCGGGGCGCCGGCGATTGCCGTCGCCCACGTCGTTCTTCATTTGCAAATGCGTTTCAAATAGTGCAATGGATGAGGCTGCTGGCGACAGAGACGGCGATTCGGCGTCCAGGTCCAGCCGAATGCAAAATCATCGAGGCGGGAAAGGATCGGAGGGCTACCATGGCACGCTCGACTTTGGACACGGCACGTCCGGAAATCGGTAGGTCGCTGGTTGTCGGCGGAAGCTCGACCAATTACCACGACGTCGGCGAAGGCGACCCGGTGCTGCTGGTCCACGGATCGGGCCCCGGTGTGACAGCCTGGGCCAACTGGCGGCTGAATATGCCGATCCTCGCCGAGGATTTCCGGGTCATCGCGCCCGACATGTTCGGCTTCGGCTATTCGGACAGCAAGGGCCGGATCGAGGACAAGCAGGTCTGGGTCGATCAGCTCGCCGGCTTTCTCGACGGTCTGGGCATCGACAAGGTTTCGATCGTCGGCAATTCTTTCGGCGGCGGGATCACGCTGGCGTTCATGATCGCCCACCCCGATCGGGTGGAGCGCGCCGTTCTGATGGGACCTGCAGGGCTCAACTTTCCGATTACCCCTGCGCTCGACAAGGTCTGGGGCTATGAACCCTCGGTCGAGGCGATGCGCGAATCGCTCAAGTACCTTGCCTGGGATCACAGCCGCCTGACCGAGGATCTGATTCAGTCGCGCTATGTCGCCAGCGCCCGGCCCGAAGCACATGAACCCTATCATGCAACGTTCGGCGGCGCCGACCGCCAGGCCAACGTGGCGATGCTCGCCAGCCGTGAGGAGGACATCGCCGCAATCGCGCACGAAACCCTGATCCTGCACGGGATTGCCGATCAGGTGATCCCGCTCGATTCTACCGTACGCCTCGCCACGCTGATGAAGCGGGCCGATCTGCATCTGTTCGCCGAATGCGGACACTGGGTGCAGATCGAGCGGATGGCAAGTTTCAACCGGATGGTTGCCGAGTTCTTTAGGAATGGTCTCAAAGGCTGAACGGAAAGGAGTGTCGACATGGCTCTAACTGGTGTAATTCGTCCTGGCTACGTGCAGCTCAGGGTTCTCGACCTCGATGAGGCTATTGGCCATTACCGCGACCGGATTGGTTTGAATTTCGTCAATCGCGACGGCGACCGCGCCTTTTTCCAGGCGTTTGACGAATTCGATCGGCACAGCATTATCCTGCGCGAGGCCGACCAAGCCGGGATGGACGTGATGGGCTTTAAGGTCGTCAAGGATGCCGACCTCGACCATTTCGCGGAGCGCCTGCTCGATATCGGCGTCCATGTCGATGTGATCCCGGCCGGATCGGACCCCGGTGTGGGTCGCAAGATCCGCTTCAACACGCCAACCCAGCACGTGTTCGAACTCTACGCCGAAATGGAACTGTCGGCCACCGGCCCGGCGGTCAAGAACCCCGATGTCTGGGTGGTCGAACCGCGCGGCATGCGTGCCACCCGATTCGATCACTGCGCACTGAATGGCGTGGACATCTCCGCATCCGCAAAAATCTTCGTCGATGCGCTGGATTTCTCGGTTACCGAGGAGCTGGTCGATGAAGGCAGTGGGACGCGCCTCGGCATCTTCCTGAGCTGCAGCAACAAGGCGCATGATGTTGCCTTCCTCGGTTATCCCGAAGACGGCAAGATCCACCACACCTCTTTCAACCTCGAATCCTGGCACGACGTCGGCCATGCAGCCGACATCATCAGCCGCTACGATATTTCGCTCGATATCGGGCCGACGCGTCACGGGATCACCCGCGGCCAGACGATCTACTTCTTCGATCCCTCGGGTAACCGCAACGAAACCTTCAGCGGCGGTTACATCTATTATCCCGACAATCCGCAGCGCATGTGGCAGGCAGAGAGCGCCGGCAAGGCGATCTTCTACTACGAAAAGGCGCTGAACGACCGCTTCATGACGGTGAACACCTGATCATGGACGGGGTGGTTTCGGTCCGGACGGTAGGCCACGAACTGGCGCTCAAGGCAGCGGCTGCCGCCGTTGCCACGGGTGCGGCGGCGGGCTGTCCGGTCGTTGCCGCGGTGGTCGGCGCCGGGGGAGATCTGGTCGCGTTCGTCCGCGCCAGCGGCTCCCCTTCGCCATCCGCAAAGATCGCGCAAGATAAGGCTTACAGCGCCGCCAGCTTCCGCGTCCCGACGCCGGATCTCTATGCGATGGTTTCCGGCAATCCGGCCCTGCGCGACGGAATCGTCGCGCAGCCGGGATTAGCAATGTTCGGCGGCGGCCTGCCGATCGAAATCGCCGGTGTATTCGTCGGTGCGATCGGTGTTTCCGGCGGGAGCGAAGCGATGGACGTCGAATACGCCAACGCCGGTCTCGCTGCGATCGGCGCAAGGCAATTCTGACGCACCATGGCCTCCGGCCAACTTAGGTATTATGCACCAATGACCTCAACTTCCTCCTCTCCGGTCACCGAAACTATCCTGAACTTCATTGACGGTTCCTATCGCAAAGGTAGCGAGGGTAAGTCGTTTCCCAACGTCAATCCGGCCACCGGCACCGCGATCGGGGTTGTGCACGAAGCAAGCCAGGCCGACGTCGCAGACGCCGTGGCTGCGGCCAAGGCAGCGCTTACCGGGCCATGGGGCAAGATGACCACGGCCGAGCGGGTCAAGCTGATCGCCGCCGTGGCGACCGAGATCGAACGCCGAGCGGATGATTTCCTGGCTGCCGAAGTGGCCGACACCGGCAAGCCGCGCCATGTCGCGTCCCATATCGACATTCCGCGCGGGGCCGCCAACTTCCGCATGTTCGCGGATGTCGTCTCGACAATGCCGGGCGAAAGCTTCAACACATCGACCCCCGATGGCGGCCAGGCGCTCAACTATACCGTGCGCAAGCCCAAGGGTGTGGTCGCGGTGGTCTGCCCATGGAACTTCCCGCTGCTGCTGATGACCTGGAAGGTTGGCCCGGCGCTGGCCTGCGGCAATACCGTGGTGGTCAAGCCGTCCGAGGAAACGCCTCGGACTGCTGCCCTGCTGGGTGAAGTAATGAACGCGGTGGGCATGCCCAAGGGTGTCTACAACGTCGTCCACGGATTCGGTCCGGGTTCGGCCGGCGAATTCCTCACGTCCAACCCCGATGTCGATGCCATCACCTTCACCGGCGAGACCGGCACCGGACAGGCGATCATGCAGAAGGCCGCGATCGGCGTTCGCGACATTTCGTTCGAACTCGGTGGCAAGAACCCGGCGATTGTGTTCGCCGATGCCGACCTCGACAAGGCGGTCGAGGGTCTGTCGCGCTCGGTCTTCCTGAACACCGGGCAGGTCTGCCTCGGAACCGAGCGGGTCTATGTCGAACGACCGATCTTCGACGCCTTCGTGGCGCGGATGGCGGCGGCGGCGCAGGGCTTCAAGCCGGGCGTGACCGGTGATCGCGCCTATCTCGGCCCGCTGATCAGCGCCGAGCACCGCGAGAAAGTGCTGGGTTACTATCGCCGTGCGGTCGAGGACGGGGCCACCGTGGTCACCGGCGGCGGCGTTCCCGAAATCTCGGGTGCGGAAGCCGGTGGCTTCTTCGTGGAACCGACGCTGTGGATCGACGTCGCCCACGGCGATACCGTGATGCGCGAGGAAATCTTCGGACCGTGCTGCGGTATCGTGCCGTTCGACAGCGAGGACGAGGTGATCGCACTTGCAAACGATACGGTTTACGGCCTGTGCGCCTCGATCTGGACCGAAAACATGTCCCGCGGACACCGCGTGGCGGCGGCGATGGACGTGGGGGTGTGCTGGGTCAATTCCTGGTTCCTGCGCGATCTGCGCACGGCTTTCGGCGGGTCCGGCCATTCCGGCATCGGCCGGGAAGGCGGGGTGCACAGCCTCGAATTCTACACCGAGATCACCAACATTTGCGTGAAGCTGTAAGACGATGACAATCGACTCCAAGACTATCGAACAAGCGGCCTTGGCCCTGCGCGGCGCGGCCGAAACGGGGAAGCCTGTCAGCCCGATCCGCGACCTGATTTCGGCTGGTGGCGTCGAAGCCGCCTATGCCGTGCAGGAAGCCAACACCAAGCACTACCTCGCCAATGGACGGCGCCTGGTCGGCCGCAAGATCGGGTTGACCTCGATCGCGGTCCAGCGCCAGCTTGGGGTGGATCAGCCCGACTATGGGATGCTGTTCGCTGACATGGACGTGCCGGAAGGCATCCCGGTGTCGCTCGACCAGGTGATCCAGCCCAAGGTTGAGGCCGAGATTGCGATCGTCGTTGGGCGGGATTTGCCCCACCCCGACATGACGACCGCCGAAATGATTCGCGCGGTCGAATATGTCGTTCCGGCAATCGAGATCGTCGACAGCCGCGTCGCAAACTGGGACATCAAGATCTGGGACACGATCGCCGATAATGCCTCGAGCGGGTTGTTCGTGCTCGGCGCGGTGCCGCGCAAGCTCGACGGGCTCGATCTGCGCAGCTGCGGCATGGTCATGGAAGCCAAGGGTGAGCCGATTTCGGTCGGTGCCGGGATCGCCTGTCTGGGCAGCCCGATCACCGCCTCGCTGTGGCTGGCGCGGGTGATGGCCAAAGCGGGGCGTCCGTTACTCGAAGGCGATGTAATCCTGTCGGGCGCGCTCGGGCCGATGGCCGGGGTTGCGCGCGGCGATGTTGTCGAAGCCCGGATCAACGGACTCGGAACGGTCCGCGCCGCGTTCGCCGCTGACTGAATTCAAATTGGAGGCTGGTCAAATGGCCAAGATGAAGTGCGCAATTATCGGCTCCGGCAATATCGGGACCGACCTGATGATCAAGCTGCTCAAGGGTTCGGATACACTGGAGCTAGCGGCGGTTGTCGGGATCGATCCGGCCTCCGAGGGGCTGGCGATGGCCAGCGAACGCGGCGTCCCGACGACTCACGAAGGAATCGAGGGCCTGTGCCGGATGCCGCAATATGCCGATATCGGCATCGCCTTCGATGCGACCTCGGCCTATGCGCACAAGGCGCACGACGAAATCCTCGCCCGTGACGGCAAGCTGATGGTCGACCTTACCCCGGCCGCGATCGGCCCGGCGACCATTCCCCCGGTCAACCCGGCGGTCGATGCCGCGGTGCGCAACATCAACATGGTGACCTGTGGCGGGCAGGCGACGATCCCGATCGTCGCGGCGGTCTCGCAGGTCGCCAAGGTGCACTACGCCGAAATCGTCGCGTCGGTTTCGTCGCGCTCCGCCGGTCCCGGCACCCGTGCCAACATTGATGAGTTCACCCGCACAACGGCGCGGGCGATCGAAACTGTCGGCGGCGCGGCCAAGGGCCGGGCTGTGATCATCCTTAATCCCGCCGAACCGCCGATGATCATGCGTGATACGATCTTCACGCTGTCGGAAATGGTCGATGAGGACAAGGTGCGCGATTCGGTCCTGGCTATGATTGCAAGGGTGCAGTCGTACGTGCCGGGCTACCGGCTCAAGCAGGAAGTACAGTTCGAACGCTTTGGCTCGAACCGGCCGCTCAAGATCCCCGGCTACGGTGAATTCGAAGGACTCAAGACCAGCGTGTTCCTCGAGGTCGAGGGCGCGGGCGATTATCTGCCCAACTATTCCGGCAACCTCGACATCATGACCGCTGCCGCCAAGGCGGCAGGCGAGAGCCTGGCCAAGACTCATATGGAAAAGACCGCAGCATGACCTTTGATCCAACATCTGATCGGCTCTACATCCAGGACGTGACCTTGCGCGACGGGATGCACGCCATCCTGCATATGTATGGCACCGACAGCGTCCGCACGATCGCTAAGGCGCTTGACGAGGCAGGGGTGGATGCGATCGAGGTCTCGCACGGCGATGGCCTGAACGGTTCGACCTTCAATTACGGATTTGGCGCCCATACCGACTGGGACTGGATCGAGGCTGCCGCCGACGTAATCAAGAACGCGGTGCTGACAACGCTTCTGGTGCCCGGTATCGGCACCGCCGAAGAACTCAAGCGGGCCTATTCGATGGGAGTGCGCTCGGTCAGGGTCGCGACCCACTGCACCGAGGCCGACGTCGGCAAGCAGCACATCGGCATCGCGCGCGATCTAGGCATGGACGTATCGGGCTTCCTGATGATGAGCCACATGATCGAGCCCGAGGCGCTCGCCCAGCAGGCGCTGCTGATGGAAAGCTATGGCGCGCATTGCGTCTATGTCACCGACAGCGGCGGGGCGCTCGACATGGATGGCGTGATTGCACGTCTCCAAGCCTATGACCGGGTGCTCAAACCTGAAACCCAACGCGGCATCCATGCGCACCACAATCTGTCCCTGGGCGTGGCCAATTCGATCGTCGCCGCGCAAGCCGGCGCGGTGCGGATCGACGCGAGCCTTGCCGGGATGGGTGCGGGAGCCGGTAACGCACCGCTCGAGGTGTTCATCGCCGCCGCCAACCGCAAGGGCTGGAAGCACGGCTGCGACGTGATGGCGCTGATGGACGCGGCGGACGACATCATACGCCCGCTTCAGGACCGTCCGGTGAGGGTCGATCGCGAGACGCTCAGCCTGGGCTATGCAGGCGTCTATTCAAGCTTCCTGCGCCATGCGGAAAAGGCAGCGGAACAGTACGGAATCGATACCCGCGAGATCCTCGTCGAATTGGGCAACCGCCGGATGGTCGGAGGCCAGGAAGACATGATCATCGACGTTGCACTTGATCTGATCAAAGCCAAGGCGAACTGAGATGGACAGGCTGGCGAAATACGCGGAAATGCTCGACTCTGCACAGCGTAAAGCAACAGCTACCCCGCAAATCACCCCTGTGGACACCGCTTTCACGGTGGAAGAGGCCTATCAGGTGCAGAAGCTCTCGGTCGATCGGCGCCTGTCGCGCGGCGAACGGCGCATCGGCGTCAAGATGGGGCTGACCAGCCGGGCCAAGATGTTGCAGGTCGGCGTCGACGAAGTGGCTTGGGGCAGGCTGACTGATGCGATGCTGGTCGAGGAAGGATCCGCCCTTTCGCGCGCGCGCTACGTCCACCCCCGGGTCGAACCGGAAGTCGCCTTTCTGATGAAGGCCCCGCTGGTCGGTAAGGTGACTGCTGCCGCTGCGCTGGCAGCAGTCGAAGCGATCGCCCCGGCGATGGAGATCATCGACAGCCGTTACGAGAACTTCAAGTTCGCGCTCGAGGACGTGATCGCCGACAACACTTCCTCGTCGGGGCTGGTGATCGGATCCTGGCACGATCCCCGGATCGATTTTTCGAATCTGGGCGTGATCCTCGAAATCGATGGCGAAGTGGTACAGGTCGGGTCGACCGCGGCGATCCTTGGCCACCCCATCCGTTCGCTGGTTGCTGCGGCCCGGCTGGTTGCCGAAGCGGGCGAACAGATCAACGCCGGTGACATCGTCATGGCTGGCGGCATCACCGCCGCGCCCAACCTGGCTCCCGGCCAGACCGTGCGGACGACCGTGCAGAACCTTGGCGCGGTCATGTTCCAGGTGGAGGCCTGATATGCCGATCATCGAGGTCAACCTGTTCGAAGGGCGCCCGCCAGAAGCCAAAGAGCGGCTGATCAAGGCTCTGACCGATGCTGCCATCGATGCGATCGGGGCCCCGCGTGAGTCGGTTCGCGTCATCCTTCGCGAGATGGCCCCGGCGCATTTCGCGGTAGGGGGGCTAAGTTTTGCTGCGAAGGCCGCCGCCGCCGCCGCCGCGCAACCCCGGGTCGAAGAAGATTGGTCGAATGAGAACTGAGACCCACCAGATCCGAATCGTCGGAGGGGGGCAGTTCGCGTGCCCCGAGGGTGAACGCGTGCTGATCGCGATGGAGCGGAGTGGTGGCAACGATATCGGAGTGGGCTGCCGCGGCGGTGGTTGCGGGTTTTGCGTGGTTCGAGTCGTCGAGGGCGAATACCGGACCGGCAAAATGAGCACGGCCAAGGTTTCTGTCGCCGATCAGGCAAAGGGATACGTCCTGGCCTGTCGGCTCTATCCTTTGAATGACCTGGTCATCGAAATTGGATGAAAACTAAGGGAGAATTGTGATGGCTACGCAGTTGAGAAGTGCAGAAAACGAATACGGGATCAAGTCCGAGTACGGCCACTATATCGGCGGCGAGTGGATCGCCGGGGACAGCGGCAAGACCATCGATCTGCTCAATCCCTCGACCGGCAAGGTGCTGACCAAGATTCAGGCCGGCAACGCCAAGGATATCGAACGCGCGATTGCCGCCGCCAAGGCGGCGTTTCCCAAGTGGTCGCAGAGCCTGCCCGGCGAGCGCCAAGAAATCCTGATCGAGGTTGCGCGTCGTCTGAAGGCACGCCATTCGCACTATGCCACCCTCGAAACGCTCAACAACGGCAAGCCGATGCGCGAATCGATGTATTTCGATATGCCGCAGACGATCGGGCAGTTTGAGCTGTTCGCCGGTGCCGCCTATGGCCTGCACGGCCAGACGCTCGATTATCCCGACGCGATCGGCATCGTCCACCGCGAACCGCTCGGCGTCTGCGCGCAGATTATCCCATGGAACGTGCCGATGTTGATGATGGCGTGCAAGATCGCGCCCGCGCTGGCCTCGGGCAACACTGTCGTTCTGAAGCCGGCCGAAACGGTCTGCCTTTCGGTGATTGAATTCTTCGTGGAAATGGCTGATCTGTTGCCGCCGGGTGTGATCAACGTCGTCACCGGCTATGGCGCGGACGTGGGCGAGGCGCTGGTCACCAGCCCCGATGTCGCCAAGGTGGCCTTCACCGGTTCGATCGCCACCGCGCGCCGGATCATCCAGTATGCCTCGGCCAACATCATCCCCCAGACGCTCGAGTTGGGCGGCAAGTCGGCGCACATCGTGTGTGGCGATGCCGACATCGACGCGGCGGTGGAAAGCGCGACTATGTCGACCGTGCTCAACAAGGGCGAAGTCTGTCTGGCCGGTTCGCGCCTGTTCCTGCACCAGTCGATCCAGGACGAGTTCCTGGCCAAGTTCAAGACCGCGCTTGAAGGCATCCGCCAGGGCGACCCGCTCGACATGGCGACCCAGCTTGGCGCCCAGGCATCGAAGATGCAGTTTGACAAGGTGCAAAGCTACCTGCGCCTGGCCACCGAGGAAGGGGCCGAGGTCCTGACCGGCGGCAGCCGCTCGGATGCCGCAGATCTGGCCGATGGCAATTTTATCAAGCCGACCGTGTTCACCAACGTCAACAACTCCATGCGGATCGCGCAGGAAGAGATCTTCGGACCGGTTACCAGCGTCATCACCTGGAGCGACGAAGACGACATGATGAAGCAGGCCAACAATACAACTTACGGCCTCGCTGGCGGCGTCTGGACCAAGGACATCGCCCGAGCCCACCGGATTGCGCGCAAGCTCGAAACTGGCACGGTCTGGATCAATCGCTACTACAACCTGAAGGCCAACATGCCGCTGGGCGGTTACAAGCAAAGCGGCTTCGGGCGTGAATTCAGCCATGAAGTGCTGAATCACTACACCCAGACCAAGTCGGTGGTGGTCAACCTCCAGGAAGGTCGCACCGGAATGTTCGATCAGTGATCGGCAAGCAACGATCATTGGGAGAAACGATGTGACTGCAAGACTCGAAGGACAGGTGGCGCTGCTGACCGGCGGCGCCACCGGGATCGGCGCGGCGGTCGTCGCCCGCTATCTCGAAGAAGGTGCAAAGGTAGGCGTCCTGGTCAGGGACGCCGACCAAGCTGACATGGTGCGCATGCGGCATGGCAAAGGAATAGTCGTGGTTGAGGGCGATGTCCGCAACTATTCCGACAACCAGAACGCGGTTGCGGCGACCGTGGCTACCTTCGGCAAGCTCGACGTGTTTGTCGGCAATGTCGGCATCTGGGATTACATGACCCCGCTGGCGGACATGGATCCGGACAAGCTCTCCGAAACGTTGGACGAGATTTTTGGGGTCAACGTCAAGGGCTACTTCTTCGGTGCCCGCGCCGCAATCCCGGAACTCAGGAAGACCAAGGGCAGCATCATCTTCACGGCCTCGACCTCGAGCTTCTATACCGGCGGCGGTGGCACGCCCTATGTGGCATCGAAGCACGCGGTCCTTGGTCTGATCCGCCAGCTGGCATGGGAACTTACCCCCGATGTCAGGGTCAACGGCGTGGCTCCGGGCGGCACCCGGACACCCCTCGGCGGCACCAAGGCGGGCGGAACGGCCGATGTCCACATGGAGGACATGGAAGGCCTCGACGCGATGATTGCCGGGATGACGCCGCTCGCGCGGATCGCTGAACCGGATGATCACACAGGGCTCTATGCCTTGCTAGCCTCGCGTCGGGACTCGGCCTACATGACAGGAGCGGTTTTGCTCAGCGATGGTGGCATCGGCATTGGCAAGCGTCCCGAAGGCTGAAGCGGCTTAAATCTCTCCACCCTTGGCGGGTGCTCGCTTCGTCGAGCGCCCGTCTTTTTTTACGTGCGATTGCTGCGATCGAGAAAGCGGTCAGCCGAAATGACCGAACGTGAGATGCCGGCGGCGAGCAATTGCGCTTCGGCAAAGTCGATCATCGCCGGTGGGCCACACAGATAGGCTTCGTGCGCCGCGAGATCTGCAACGCCCGCAATCTGCTCGGTGATCAGCCCACGCGCTCCTGCCCAGTCGCTGTCTGGCTCTTCATCCGACAAGGCCGGGACAAATTCGAAAGGGGCCATCCAGCGTTGACGAAGGGCCGCAATTTTGTCGAGGGCATAGAGATTGGACTGACGGCGCGCACCGTACAGCAGGTGCACCGCCCGGTCTGCGCCCCGGTCAAGCGCCTGCTCCAGAATCGAGATTATCGGCGCTAGACCACTACCCCCTGCGATGCAAAGAATGGGGGCAGTGCTGTCCTTGAGGGCGAATTGCCCATAGGGGGCGGTAACCTTCAGCTCCATTCCGGTGCGATCGGTGCAGAACAGCCAGTCGGTAAATGCGCCGCCCGGAACGTGCCGGATGTGAAAATGCAGTTGCTGGGTGGGTTCGCCAACCGTCGCGAACGCGAATGAATAACTGCGTGCACCTTCGATGCCGGGAGCGGTCAGATCAGCGTATTGTCCGGGAGTGAAGGCCAGTGGCCGATCCAGTTCGATGGTCAGCCCGATTATATCCTCGCACAGCCGTTGTGCAGCGACGATGGTGCCGCGATATGTAGCAATGGCGATCCCTTGCGAGAGTGGCGCATCAACCGCGATTGTCAGATCCGAGCGCGGAATGGCCTGGCAGGCGAGGCGAAAGCCGCTGCGCAGTTCGTCGCCCTCAAGTGCAAGGGCCGACGGGCTCAATTCGCCGATCTTGCCAGACACGAGCTTGAACTTGCAGGTACCGCACGAGCCAACCTTGCAATCGTGCGGCATGGCCAAACCCGCGTCCAGCATCGCTTCAAGAAGTGTCTTGCCCGCCGGTATGTCAAGCGTGGTCGGCGATCCTTCCACGGTTACGGTGTTCATCTTGGATTTGCGCAGGAAAGAAAACATTGTCGGGTTTGTCCGAAATGGGCGGGCGGAATCCGCAGTTGCGGATTGTCGCCCGAATGAGGGTGGACGATTGGCCTGGCGTTCAAGTGCTGGCCAGCCAGCGCGGCCAACCAGCCTGTGCGTTGGCCTGATCCGCCAGCTTGCGTTCGCCGGGGGTGGCGAAACGTTCGTCCCAGTCCTTGAGGCGCGGTTGCGCGATGAAGCGGAACCAGACCGGCGGGATCAGTCCGGCGGCGAAGCACAGGAACAGTGAGGGCATCTGCGGCGCTTGCGGTTCGGGCTTCAGCGCATAGAAGGGGATATGCCCGTCAAGGTGATGGTTGATGTGGTTGGTGATTTCCGCACCGATCGGCCGGACGATCGCGCCAAGGTGGTTCCAGGCGTGATGGAGCTCGATCGGCGCCCCTTCGACCCGGATCAGGCCATAGTGCTGGAAGTAGTTGAACCCCTCCACGAACATCTTGGCCATTACCATCGCGGCGACAGCGGTCAGCGTCGCGCCAAGGCCTGCCGTCAAGCCCACAAAGACGATGATACTGCCCGATAAGAGCGGCATTAGCCACACCGGATTGCGCCATCCCAGCGAAGCATGGCCCAGCTTGCGGAGGATTTCGGCCGACTTTTCCCAAGTATCCTTGTAGGAACCCCAAGTCGCCTGGAACACGAAGCTGTAGATGGTCTGCCCGCGCCGAGGGGTATCGCTATCCTTGGCCGTATCGAGATGGACGTGGTGGGTGACGATATGGGCGATATCGCGATTGGGGTCGCCGTAGAAAGCGCTCAGACACTTGGCGACATAGCGTGGAAACCAGTGGCGGCGGTGCATCAGCTCGTGCGCTACCGGCAGGGTCGGCACCGCCGAGAGCCAGCCCAGGCTGAGCAGCGATCCGGCCAGTTGCCAGCTTGAATTGTCGGCGCCGGTGATCGGGTTGATCGCGGTCGCAACCGATCGGGCAAAGGCCCAGACCAGCAGAATCATGCACGGGAGCTGGAGGTACATGGCGAAATCGCCAAGCAGTGCCGTGCCCTGCGCGCGCATCTTGTGGTCCGCCGGCAGCAGGATATCCAGCGTCATCAATACCGGAAAGGTCGCCGCGCCCAGCCAGACGTAGCTACCGCCGAGCATGAATCCGATAACGCCCGCCAAGGTCATGACTGGGATGAGAAAATAGCGTAGGCCGTCCATCGGATTTCTCCCGAGTTATTTTGCTCTGGCCTTGACCGTCGAGGCAAGGGTGAGGGCGGCGGCGGTGCGCCGCCCTCGGGTATAGGGTCTTAGTATTTGTAGGCGAGCTTCAGGAACCATTCGCGCGGACGCGAGAAGCTTGCGGTGGCGGCGCCGCCGATGTCGAGATCGACGTACCCGCCTTGGATGTATCGTTTATCGGTCAAGTTGGTGACGCCGCCAGTCACGGTGAAGTGTTCGCTTTTGTCAGTGAATGACGCGCTCGCACCGAACACGCTATATGCTGGCTGAAACAATTGCGGGCTATTTACCGCATCCTTGAAGGTGCCGCTTTGATAGGACCAGTCACCACGAAGCGTCAGTTTGCCGGCTTGCCCTTCATAGACATCCGCATTGATAGCTGCCGAAGCTGTCCACTTGGGTACGAAAGCAAATTTCGAATCCTTGGTGACGGGGGCGGCTGATAAGTCGATGTTGGTGTAATAGGCATCCAGATAACCTACACCAAAGGTCAACTGAACCTGATCGATTGGAGCCGCTTCGCCCTCGACCTCAAATCCCTTGATCCGGCCGGTGCCCGCATTTCGTACCTTCGGTGCGATTCCCTCATTAACAACGATCTGCATATCGCTGTAGTCGGACAGGAACGCCGCGATGTTGAGGCGCAGTCGTCGGTTGAAGAATTCGTTTTTGAGGCCAATTTCGTAGGATTCGACGAACTCCGGCGTGAATGACGGTGTCGTAATCTCTGCGGGAAAGATGCGCTGGCTGAACCCGCCGTTCTTGAAGCCTTTCGAGTAGGATGCATAGATCAAGGTGTCGTCAGTGATCTTGTAGTCCGCCGAAATCGCTGGTGTCCATTCCTTCGCCTTGGCCTGGACTTGCACAGCTGGCATCGTGTGGTTGCCTCCCGGGTTCGTTGCCGAAGGCGTGCATCCGCCTGGAAGCGGGAAACCGGCGAAGGCTTCGAAGCCGGGGACGCCTGGTGGGATCACGCCCGGCACGGCCTGCCCGACGAGGCACTGGCTGAAGGCAATGAAAGCGCCATTGGGATAAAGTGAGGCCAGCACTGGATCGAACCGCGACCTATCATTGTAAATGACCTGTAGCGACGGATCGAACCGCTTGGTTTCGTTGGTGTAACGAATGCCCGGCGTGATCGAGAACCGGTCGGTTACCTTGAAGGTGGCCTGCAGGTATGACGCATAGCTATCGTTGTCGATTTTGCCACCGGAGAAGAATTGGGCGAACCCGAATTCCAACGGTTCCTTATCCTGGCCTTTTTCCTTTAGATAGTATCCGCCCAGAACAAACTTCAGTCGATCATCCAGAACACTACCGGTTAGCTGGAGCTCTTGTGATGCCTGCCACAGATCGATATTGTTGGTGAGCTGCAATATGTTGTGCGGAGTGCCGTCGAAATCATATTCGAACCTCGATTTCTGATCACGATAGGAACTGATCGACTTCAGGCTGATATCACCGAAGTCATAGTCGAGCGTCAGGTTAACTCCCCATAGATCGAAATCCGAGCGGTTGTTGCCGCCGGCCCAAGTCGTATCAGGATCCCCGGTAATCCAGCGCGTGCTGGCGCAATTAGGGTTGCTGGTCGGGGCCAGCGTTCCAGGAATCGGACCGGTGGGCCCAAACCCGCCCCAAGCCGCGCCGCAGGCGCCCGTAGCGGCCCCGACCGCGGAGATCTTGTTCCAAAAATACATCGAGCTCGGCGCGGCGATCAGACGATTGGTGCCCCCAGGGGGGGCGCTGTTGGGAATCTCCACAAAACGCAACGGAACCGGCTGGTCTCGCAGTTCGATGAGTGAGATTGCTGTCTGCTCTTCACGACGGATATTGATATCGCCGCTGAGGTTGACCGTCAGCTTGTCGGTCGGCTCCCACTTGAACGCCAGCCGGGCGCCAAAGCTATCCTTGTTGCCTTGGCGACCGCCATCGAACAGGCGTCTCTGAAAACCGTCGCGGGTTTCGTAGGATGCAACCGCGCGCATCGCGAGATTGTCACTCAGCGGCACGTTGATCATGCCCTTGAAATCTGCGCGATTGTAGCGTCCGGTAACGGCTTCGAGCTTTAGGTCGAAATCTTTCTGTGGCTGCATCGAGTTAACAACAATGGCGCCACCAATCGTGTTCTTGCCAAACAGGGTTCCTTGTGGCCCGCGCAAAATCTGAACGTCGGAAATGTCGGCCATATCAAGCAGCGCGCCAACGGAGCGAGCGACGTAGACGCCATCGACTTAAACCCCGACACCTGGATCGACCGTGATGTTGAAGTCGGTCTGCCCAACGCCACGGATGAACGCTGTCAGCGAAGCACTTGATCCGGAAATATTCGCGACCGGCTGGATGTTCACATTAGGAGCAAATTTAGCGACCTGTGCGACATTGTTAATCTGCCGTGCTTCGAGCATTCCTGCGTTCATTGCCGTGATTGCAACGGGAGTTTCCTGCAGATTCTCGGCTCGCTTGCGAGCGGTCACGATGATTTCTTCAAGGCCACCCGATGCCGGGGCGTCGGCCTGAGGTTCGCTTGCCGCAGCATCCTGGGCATGCGCCGTCATCGGTGCAAGGCAAGTCAGCCCAATGATGGCTGAAGTGCTGGCGCGCAGGAAGACCTTCCTGAAATTCATCAATTGCTTTGTCACTTGGCATTCTCCCTCTTGTTGATGTATTTTTATTTATAAGCGTGGATAGACTAAACGTAGATGTTGAGGTTCTTGCTCAACATCACATTGTGCTTGAGGATCGCTCGGCGTTTGACCAGTTGAAAGCTGTTGCCGACCTGGCGCCAGATATCGATACGGTTGCCGATCAGCGAATCCTCGTCGCGTTCGTTGCGATTGCGATAGGCATAGAAGTTCGAATAGACCCGGAACTCGTCGGTGTTTTCGGTAAGCTCCACCTCGACGTTGGTGATGATATGGGTGTAGCGCGTCGCCGGATCCTCCGACCAGGCCGTTCCGGTCTCGAGCCGCGAAAGCCGCTTGAGGATTTCGGGCTTGCTGTCGTTGTAATAGGCCATCCGGGTCAGGTCGGTCACCTGCTCGGTCTTGTCGCGGCGATAGCGGGTTTCGATCCCCGGCATGTGGTAATGCAGGTCTTCCGCCAGCATGCTGGTCCAGGCCTTGTAGTGTTCATCGTCGAGCAGCCGTGCTTCGCGATACAGCGTCTGGGTCAGCGCGTGGGTCAGTTCGAGCGATGCGGTAGTCCCTTCGCGCGTGCGCTCGATCGTTGCGGTGTCGGTCATAGCTGTAGTTCCTCTCAGAGCGCGAACAGGCCGGGAAGGTCGCGGGTTTCGGCCACATTGCCCAGCTGCGGTTCGGGCCGTGCCGGCATCTTGCCGAATTCGTCATGGGTCATCATGTCGAGCCAGCGCTGGTAGAAGCCGCGCTGGTTGGCGTCGTTGTACTGGCCGCGATAGACGATGCCCGGCAGGGTATCATGTTCGATCTGGCGGCCGATCCCGCAGCGATAGTGCAGGCGCTCGTGCCGGGTGACGACGCCGCGGTTGACGGTGGTGCAGTTCTCCCAGTTTTCCCCGTCATCCATCTCGAAGGTGCCACCGGGGCCGAAGGTCTGCATCACGCCCTTGGTCACTTCCTCCTTGATGTCGTCGGGCATGTTCTTGTTGACGATCACCCAGGTCTTCAATTCGAACTGCATCGGCCCCTTGGGTTGCCACTGGCGGAAGGTGGAAATGCCCGGCAGGAACGAGACGTTGGGGAAGATCGATGCCGAGGCGACCGAACCGAAGATCTTCGAGCGCATCTCGCCCAGGCGTTCCGCCATCTTCGGGCGGATCTTGTTGTAATAGTCCATCACCTTGGGGCGCCCGAGCAGGAAGAGGTCGCCCACGCCTTCGGTGCCGAATTCCCAGCCGTGGCCGTTCACGCTGGCGTGATAGGAATTATCCATGTCGATCGGCGGGAACGGCTGGCCGTTGTTCATCGACCGAGTGCCCGAATCATGCGTCCAGCCGGCGTGGTAAGCGTCGCCGATGAAGTTCTCGACCCCGAACTTCCAGTTCGCGCTGATCACCGACTTGATGCAGCCGCCAATGAATTCGGTGCCGCCTTCCTCGTTGTCGAGGATCATGTCGAGATACCACCGGAAATCGCCTAGCCAGGCTTCCAGGCTCGGCGCATCGCTGTTGAAGGTGGCGAACACCAGGCCCTTGTAGTTGCCGACCTTGGCGACGTTCTTGAGGCCATGGTTCTTGAAGTCGATATCGCCCGCGTCGTAGCAATATTCCTCGTGCATGCCCTTGAGGTCGCCGGCGGTGTCAAACGCCCAGCCGTGGTAATTGCAGACGAACCGACGGGTGTTCCCGGCATCGGCGAAGCACACCTTATTGCCGCGGTGCGGGCAGGAATTGAGCATGACCCGGATCGATCCGTCGGGCTGGCGGGCGACGATCACCGCATCTTCGCCCATGTGGGTCGTCAGGAAGTCTCCGGAACTGGGGATCTGGCTTTCGTGGGCAACGAACAGCCACGACCGCGCGAAAATGCGGTACAGCTCCTCCTCGTAGATGTCGGCATCCGAAAAGATCCGGCGGTCAAGCCAGCCTTCCTTGAGGTCCATGTAGCGTGAATAATCCGGTTCGCGACCGATACGTTCGAAGCGCATGATTGTTCTCTCCCGTCAGGATTGTTCAGAAAAAGGCGTTGAGGTTGCTGTCCGGCAGCACGGAATGGTCCAGCACGATCTCGCGCGCGGTGAGCAGCCACGCGCCGCCTTCGCTGCGCCAGAGGTCGGTGCGTCCGGCGGTGAGCAGGCGGGTAGTGCCGTCGATCCGGTTCCGGTGCATCACCAGCACAGAATGGACCCGCACCTCGTTATCGGCCTGGGTGGCCAGAACCTCCACGTTGGAGACAGCGCGGCGGATGTAGTTGGGAGGATCCTCGGCCCAGACGAAGCCGGATTTCAGGCGATCCACCCGCATTTTGAGCCGACCCAGATCCTCGTTGAAGATTACCCCTGGGCCAAGTGGTAAAGGCGGCGAACGGTCAGCGCGGAACCTTCGGCTCTTCAGTTCAAGGCGATAGCTGACGTCTTTGCCGAGCATGGCCAGCCAGCCTTCGAAATCTTCGTTGTCGAGCAGCCGGGCTTCGCGGTGGAGTGCCTGGGTGACAGCAACGATCACCTCCACCGGTGGAGGGGCAAGCGGCCGGTCAAGCATGCTCGGCTTCCTGTTCGGTCAACGAGTTGATGTTGTACGTGGGCACTTCGGCCCAAGTTTCCGCCATCATGTGCTCTTGCCAGCGGCGGTAGAAATAGCGCTGGTTGTGTTCGCTTACCAAGCCGGCGGCGATATCGCCGGGGAAGCCCTCGCGCTTGCCCGAGCGGCCCAGCGCCATGTTGGTGTAGACATCCATCTGCGCCGTGCGCCAGCCGCGCGACTGTTCGGTGCAGGCGGTCAGATTGTCGCCATCGTCGTTGTCGAACAGGCCTGCCAGGCCGAAGGTCAGGCACTGGTTTTCGAGGATCTGCGCTTTCACCGCCTCGGGCATGTCGTTTTCGGCCATGGCCCAGGTCCACTGCTCGATCTGGCCGGGACCCTTGGGATGATAGACCCGGAACCAGTTGAGCCCGGGCAGCAGCTGCAGGTTGGGGAAAATGGTGATGTTGACCTGCGCACCCCACACCTGCCTGCCGCGCACTTCGCCCAGACGGTCGATCACCGTCTGGCGGTTGGCCTCCAGGTATTCGAGGATCGGCTTGGGATCGGGATAGAAGGCATAGCCGGAAACGCCGTCGAGCGCGCTCAGGACCATGTGCCCGTTCATGCCGGCGACCGACAGCCCGCCATCGAGATCGACCCCGGAATTGCCGACGCTGAGCCCGGTGAGGTCCATCGACTGGACCGCCGCCATAGCGCCGGCATGGGCCCAGCCCAGGTGATAGCCATCGCCGCAGACGTTCTCGACTGGCAGCTTCCAGTTGGTGCCCAGCACCATCTTCTGCGTCTCGCCGAGCAGTGCCGATCCGCCTGGCATGGCATCCAGCCAGACATCGAGGAAAAACTTGGCATCGCCCAGATAGTCATCGAGGCTGGGCGAATTGGCATCCCAGCAGCCGAACACCAGGCCCTTATACTCGGCCACTTTCGTCACCGGGATCAGGCCGAACTTGGTGCGGTCGAGTTCGCCGAAATAGGCCTCGTTTTCCAGCGGCACCCCGGAGAGCGCGCCGTCCGGGGAAAAAGACCAGCCGTGATAGTTGCAGGTGAAAGCGCGCGCATTGCCGCGATCGGCGCGGCAGATCCGGTTGCCGCGATGGGTACAGCTGTTGAGGAACGCCTTGATCGACCCGTCCTTCTGGCGGATCACGATCACATCGTCTTCGCCCATGAAGGTGCGGAAATAGTCGCCCGGCTTCGGAATCTGGCTGGTGTGGACCAGAAACAGCCAGCAGCGCCCGAAGATCCGCTCAAGTTCCTGCCGATAAATGTCTTCGCTCGCGTAGATCGAGCGCGATTGGCGCCCGGTGCGGGAATCAACCAGATCGGCAATGCTGTCGTTCATTTGATCCTCTCCCGCACAGTATGGCTAAAGTCGGCATCGATTTTTCGTGTCGCGAAAGTTCTAAGCACGAGTCGTGCCAATATCGGTTTCTTACCGGTTTACAGCAGTCCGGGTTGGTCAATCCCACTGCGAGGCAGCTTGCAGATCGACGTAAATGTAAATGTCGAGGCTTGAGTCTGGCCCGAAAGTTACGAATCTGATAGCCTGACCGGATGAAGACACTTCCAGGCTACGCCGACATTGCCAGCAAGCTGCAGTTCTCACCGGAAATGGGCCGGATCTGGCACGATGGTGAACGCTGCGTACTGCTCAGCCAAGCGGCTCTGGCCAGCTGGCGCAGCCGCCTAGTTGCCGAATTGGGGCACGAAGCGGCCAGCCGGTTCTTCTGGGGTGTCGGTTTTGCCGAAGGCGCACGGTGCGCGATCGGCGCGAAAAAATTACGCCCGGATGGTGATTATCTTGAAGCATTCGCGGTCGGACCGCAGGCGCACGCCTTGACCGGGTTTGGCTGGACCCAGATCGAAATCCTGGAAAATGATTCCTCGCGAGGGCATTTCGAAGGCCGGTTCAGGGTCCACGATTCGATCGAGGCGGCGATCCATCTCAGCGCGACCGGGTACAGCACTGACCCGGTGTGCTGGATGCAGACTGGCTTTGCCAGCGGCTTTGCCACAACCTTCGCGGGACAACCGATCATCATGCGCGAAGTGGAATGTGCGGGGCGAGGCGATGCCGCCTGCGTACTTCACGCCAAACCAAAACCCGAATGGGATCAGTTGGACAACCTCGAATTGGCCGCGACGCCGCTGGTCCTGCCCGAAACGCGGCATGATGGGGGCCAAACGGTGATTGGGATCTCGGCAGGGTTCCTCTCAGCCAAGACCATGATCGAACGCACCGCGTCGAGCAATGCGACGCTGCTGTTAATGGGCGAGACCGGGGTCGGCAAGGAAGTGCTGGCCAAGCTCGCTCATCGGCTGAGCATGCGCGAGGCGGAGCCGTTCATCGCGCTCAACTGCGCGGCGATCCCCGAGGGGTTGATCGAATCGGAGCTGTTCGGCGTGGCCAAGGGGGCCTATACTGGCGCGGTTGCCGCCCGGCCCGGTCGGTTCGAGCTGGCCAATGGCGGCACGCTGTTCCTGGACGAGATTTCGACACTGTCGCCACTTGCACAATCGAAGATTCTGCGCGCTGTCCAGGAAGGTGAGTTCGAGCGGGTCGGCGATACGCGGACGATCAAGGTGGATGTCCGATTGATCGCAGCATCCAATGTGGAACTTAACGAGGCGGTGCGGGAAGGCACGTTTCGTGCCGACTTGTTCTACCGGATATCGACTTTGCCGGTCCGGGTGCCGCCGCTGCGCCAGCGCCGCGAGGACATTCCGGTGCTGCTGGAACACTTCCGTCTGCATTATGCCATGCGCCATGGCCGAACGGTATCGGGCTTCACCCCGCGGGCGATCAACGCGCTGCTGGTGTACGATTTCCCCGGTAATGTGCGCGAACTCGAGCGAATGGTGGAACGTGCCGTGCTGCTGGCGGACGACGGGCGAGCGATCGACGTCAGGCACCTGTTCCTCGAAACCGACGGTCTCGAATTGAAGCCGACGATGGGCATGACCAACGATGGCAGGATCAGCGCCGTTGACAATGTCGGCGATCGCGCCGGCTTGGTGCGCCAGATGCTGGATCTGATCGTCGATGGGGGCGGAAGCCTGCTGGAGATGGAAGGGCTGGTGATCCGCGAGGCCCTTGATGCGAGTGGGGGCAACGTTGCGCGCGCGGCGCGCACCTTAGGCTTTACCCGTCGGCAGCTCGCCTTGCGTCTTGAAAAGTTGGAAATCCAGGAATAAACCTAGCGCGGGCAAAATCTCGCAACGCATTGCATATTATGCAAAGGCAGTCTATGGGAAGGGGCGCCTTCTGGCAATAAGCCCCGGAAAGCACGCAAAGTTGGGAGAATTGCATGAAATCGATAGCCGTGGTCGGAGCAAATCTTGCGGGTGGCCGCGCGGTGGAGTCCTTGCGCCAGGCTGGCTTCGATGGCCGGATCACCCTTATCGGCGAAGAACCGTGGCGGCCCTACGAGCGCCCGCCCCTGTCCAAGGAGGTGTTGTGGGATCCGGCCAATGTACCGGACAATTTCTTCCTTCATGACGAGGCCTGGTACGCCGCCAACCGCATCGAAATGCGGCTTGGCACGCGTGCCGAAGCGCTCGACCTGGCGGCGAGCGCTGTGCGCCTGACGGGCGGAGACCTGGTCCAAGCCGACCGCATCCTGCTGACCACCGGTGGTTCCGCCCGCAAGCTCAACATGGAGGGTGCCGACGCCGCCAACGTGCATTACCTGCGCACCCGGGACGATGCCACCCGGATGGCGACGGACCTCAGGGACGGCGCCCGGATCGTCATCATCGGCATGGGTGTGATCGGGGCTGAAGTCGCGGCCAGCGCGGTCAAGCTGGGGTGCCGAGTGACCGCGATCGAACCGCTTGCCGCGCCTATGATTCGCGCGCTCGGGCCGCAGTTCGGGCAATGGCTGGGCGAGGAACATCGCCAGCGCGGCGTCGACACCCGCTTCGGACGCGGCGTGAACGCGATGAAGGTGCTTGACGGGCGGGTGACGCAGGTCGAACTCGATGACGGATCACTGGTGGATTGCGATGCCGTGGTAGTCGGGGTCGGGATAGTGCCAGAAATCAGCCTAGCCCGGGACGCAGGCATCGTCACCAATAACGGCATTATCGTCGATAGGCAGTGCCGCACCAGCAATGAGAATGTCTTTGCCGCCGGCGACGTCGCCGAACAGGACAGCTTCTTCGGCGGTCATATCCGCCAGGAAACCTACCAGAACGCTGCCGACCAGGCCCAGGCCGCAGCGCTCGCGATGCTCGGGCAGGACGTCGATTACTGCAAGCCGGTTTGGTACTGGAGCGATCAGTTCGATCTCAACATCCAGTTCTGCGGCCATATCCCGGTGCAAGCCGAGGTAACCCTGCGCGGAGACATGGCAAGCAACCAGTTTACCGCATTCTTCCGGTCAGGCGAGACGATCGAGGGCATCCTGACTGTCAACCGCGCCCCGGACATGGGCATCGGCAAACGGCTGATCGAGCGCCGGGCCAGAGCCCAGGCGGCGCAGCTGGCCGATGCCGATGTGTCGCTCCGCGAAATCCTCAAGCAGGCTGGTTAGGCTCGCAAGGCGGGCGGGATCAGCCGATCCCGCCACCTGCGACGTAGAGCGTCTGGCCGGTGATGTAGGACGCCTCGTCAGCGGCGAGAAAGCAGATTGCGGCGGCCAGTTCCTCGGGCTCGCCGAAGCGGCCCAGCGGGGTATCGCGCAAGGTCTGCTCCATCACTTCGCCAAAGCCTTTGCGGTCCGCGTCGGAATGCGGAGCGGTGTTGCGCGGGGTGACACGGGTCACGTTGACCCCGCCGGGAGCCACGCAATTTACCCTGATGCCACAATCCTCCAATTCCAGAGACAACGCAGCGGTCAGCGCCGCCACGCCGCCTTTCGCAGCCGCGTAGGGCACGCGATTGACCCCGCGCGTTGCCACCGAGCCGATGTTGACAATCGCGCCGCGACCTGCCGCGCGCATGTGGGGCAGCACTGCATGGCAGCACCACAGCGTCGGCCACAGCGAGCGATTAATCTCGGCGACGATTTCTTCGGTGGTGTATTCCCAATAGGGCTTGGCCCAGATCGTGCCACCTACATTATGGACGGCCACGTCGATCCGCCCGAATTTATCGCTTACAGCGTTATACAGGGCAGCGGCTCCAGTCTGTTGCTCAAGGTCGTGGATGGCGGGGTGCGCGTCGACAGATTCGGCCATAAGTCGCGCAACCGCATCCAGTGTCGCCTGTTCTGCACGATCGGCAACCACGACTGTGGCCCCTTCTCGCCCTAGGCGCTGGGCGGTAGCAAAGCCGATCCCCTGGGCTGCTCCTGTGACAACTGCGATCTTGTCTGCAAATCTGCCGTTCGCGTCTGTCATCCCTGATTTCTCCCAACCCACACCGCATCCGGCCGGACGCGTGCAATCCTAGTGGCATCCGGCCTCATAAAACCGCATTCAACCCTTGCCAAGTCAATAGGCAATGCGTTACACATTGGCTAATGATTGAAGAGTCTTTGGGAGATGTTTCGTGGCGCGTGAACTGCTGACTGCTGCTGATGTGAAGGGTGCTTGGGCGATCGTGCCGACTCCAGCCAAGGAAGGTGCCTCCGACTGGCGCGCCGCTGATACTGTTAATGTCGAAGAAGCAGCCCGCATGATCGACGGCCTGATCGAGGCCGGGGTCGATGGCATTCTCAGTATGGGGACGCTGGGCGAGGCCGCAACCATGACACTTGACGAAAAGCTCGTCTTTATGAAGACTATCGTCGATACCGCCGCGGGCCGGGTGCCGGTGTTTGTCGGGACAACCTGCATCAACACCCGCGACACCATTGCGCTAACCCGCAAGGCAGTCGATATCGGCGCGACCGGGACGATGTTGGGCGTACCGATGTGGTGCGCCCCCAGTGTCGACGTCGCGGTACAGTTCTATCGCGACGTTGCCGAGGCGGTGCCCGACATCAACATCGCGATCTATGCCAACCCCGAAGCCTTCAAGTTCGATTTCCCGCGCACGTTCTGGGGCCAGGTCGCCGAAATTCCGCAGGTTGTCACCGCCAAGTACATCGGCGTCGGCACCCTGCTGCCCGATCTCGCGGCGATCAAGGGGCGGATCAAGCTGCTGCCGATCGATTTCGATTACTACGGCGCGGCGCGGATGGACGATTCGATCGACGCCTTCTGGACCAGCGGCGCGGTCTGCCACCCGCTGGTCAGCACGACCCTGCGCGATGTGGTCGCCGCAGCGCGCGCGAGCGGCGACTGGAGCGCTGCCAAGGCTTTCATGGGCCGGCTCGCGCCGACTGCGGCGACGCTTTTCCCGAACGGCAGCTTCAAGGAATTCTCGACCTACAACATCCCCCTGGAAAAGGCGCGGATGACCGCCGGCGGCTGGATGAATGCCGGGCCTTGCCGTCCGCCCTATCACCTGTGTCCCGAAAACTATCTCGAAGGCGCGCGCAATTCAGGCAGGATGTGGGCTGAACTGGGCAAGGCGCTCGAGGCAGAGCGTTGAAATGAGCTGAATTGCCGCAATCAAACCCGTGGGAAAACGAGGATGGCTGAAACAACACTGACCTGGCCCAAGAACTATAATGAAGTTCCCAAGGCGGCCTTTACGCGGGCGGATCTCTACGCTGACGAGATCAAGCGGATTTTTCACGGCCCGGAATGGCACCCGATCGCGCATGAGAGCGAATTGCCCAATCCCGGTGATTTCAAGACGATGCGGATGGCCGGAATCCCGCTTTTGATCTCACGCGACGAGGCAGGCGTGGTGCGGGTGTTTTACAACGCCTGCTCGCACCGCAGCAATCAGCTCGAAACCGCGGTAATGGGCAACAAAACCGAGTTTGAGTGCCCCTATCACCGCTGGCTGTTCAACGCCAAGGGCGACCTGGTCGGCTGCCCCAACCCGCGCGAATTCCTGCCCGGCTTCGACAAGGCCGATTACCCCTTGGGGCAGCCGCGTTTCGAGCTCTTCTATGGCCTGATCTTCGTCACGTTTTCGGCCGAGACTGAGCCACTTGACGAGTTCCTCGGTGAAGCCGGTGAAACCCTGCGCGAACTGATGGCCGGCGACGGACGGCTGAAGCTGCTCGGCTATCAGAAGGTTCGCTACGACAGCAACTGGAAGGGCTACAACGACAACGACGGCTATCATGCCCCGTTGCTGCACGCGGCGTTCAAGATGCTCAACTGGCAGGGCGGCAAAGGGCGGCAATACACCTGCACTAAGCGTGGGCACGTGTGCTTCGAATCGGCGCTCTCGGTGGCCAGTGGCCCCAGTGTTCTCAAGGACAAGGAACTGATCGCGTTCAAGGGGCAGGACCCTTCGGTGGGGTCGCGGATCGTCCAGCTGTTCCCCACCTTCGTCTCGACTAAGCACCTCGATGTCATCAATCTGCGCTTCGCCACCCCGGTCGATGCAGAGACTACAGAAGTTCACTATGCCTATTTCGCCCACCAGGACGACGATGCGGACATGGTTCGCCACCGCTTGCGGCAAAGTTCTAACCTGCTGGGGCCTTGCGGGCTGATCAGCATGGAAGACGCCTCGATCTTCCACCGGATCCACATCGGCAGTCACACGCCAGGCCACGCTATCTTCCAGAAAGGCGTGCGCGATCCGGGCAAGCTGGAATCGGAGTTTCTGCAGAACGATGAAAGCGGCAATCTGCCCCGCTGGGAATATTACCGCTCGGCGATGGGTTTCGAGAGGGCAGAAGCATGACGGCCACCATTCCCGAGTTGGAAACAGCGATCGACCGATTGCTGCTGGCCGATGCCAACGCGCTTGACAGCAAGGACATGCCGGGCTGGCTCGAAAACTATGCCGAGGAAGACCAAGCATCCTATTATTGCCGCGCGGCTGAAAATACCGAGCACAACCTCGAGCTCGGATTCATGTTCGACGATTGCCGGGCACGGCTCGAAGATCGCGTCACCTATGTGAACGAGATCTGGGCCGGCACCTTTCAGGACTACCGCACCCGTCATTTCGTCCAGCGCGTCAGCCATCGCCAGGTCGATGCCCGAACGGTGGAAGTGGTTTCGAATTTCTCGGTGTTCATGACGCCGATGGATGTCGGCGTCACCCAAGTCCTAGCCGCCGGCCGCTATCTCGATACAATGCGACTGTCAGACGATGGTGGCGCCAAGTTGCTGTCCCGCCGCGCCGAACTCGATACTTCGGTTCTGCCGCGTTATCTGGTCTACCCGATCTGAGCTTCGCATGTCGGGCTTCGGATTCGACCGTGCGCTGGAGCCAAAAAAGGTAAGAAGACATGATAATCGACGCGCACGCACACCTGGTAGCTCCGTCATCGTTATACGCACACAGAAGCAATCTGATTGTTTCCGGGGGGCAGTACGGAAAGAACTATAGAGCGAAAGTAAGCGACGGCGATTTGCAGGAAAGCGCCGAACAGAACGTCAAGATCATGGATGCCGTGGGTACCGACGTCCAGCTGCTGTCGCCTCGGCCTTTCCTCACTCTGAACGGCACCGCCCGGTGGGAAGATATCGTCGATTGGACTTGCGACACCAACGACATGATCGCCCGCACCGTGAAAATGTTTCCCAATCGTTTTCGGGGGGTGGGAGCCCTGCCCCAACAGGCGGGCCGACCCGTCGAATCCCTGTTTGACGAAATCGAGCGGGTTGTTGATGACTTGGGCTTCGTCGGGATTTTGCTCAACCCTGATCCGAGCGAAGGCATGAACGGATCGCCCCCGCTGGGCGATCCCTATTGGTATCCGCTCTACCGGCGTCTGTGCGAACTGGATCTCCCGGCCCACATCCATTCCGGGCAATGTTGCAACGGTCGGGAATCCTACGATGAGCACTTCATCGCCGAGGAGGGGCTTGCGATTACCTCGGTCTACCGGGCTAACGTGTTTGATCGCTTCCCCGATCTGAAACTCATGATCAGCCATGGTGGCGGCCCGATCCCCTACCAGATCGGACGCTGGCGTTCGCATCGCGAGATGGCACGGGCGCAGGGACGGATTGCTGCGGATGCCCCGTCGTTTGACGAAATTCTACGAAAATTCTGGTTCGACACCGTCTTGCACAATCCCGATTCGCTCGATCTGTTGGTGAAAACAGTGGGATATGACCGTTGCTGTTTCGGCACCGAAAGGCCTGGCTCGGGCGACGGAATCGACCCTCTCACCAGGCGGCACTACGACGATCTCAAGCCGGTGATCGAAGGTCTCACTTCACTCGACGACGAAGCGCGGGCATGCATTTTTGAACACAATGCCCGGAAGCTGTTCACACGTCTCGATGTTTAATCCCGGGCGAACCGGCGCGGACCGGT